>NZ_JAAGPE010000085.1:0-34049 GCF_017104605.1 Burkholderia sp. Ac-20384
ACCGCGCCCGCGCCGCCGTGCACCAGCACGCTCTGGCCCGCCCGCAGCCCGCCGTCGTCGAACAGGCCGGCCCACGCGGCGAGCGCAGGCGTCGGCACCGTGGCGGCTTCCGCCAGGCTCAACGCATCGGGCACGCGCACGACCGAGTCGTGACGCACCGCTACGTATTCCGCATACGCGCCCCAGCGCCCCGCGCCGACGTCGGTCTGCGCGAACACGCGCATGCCGGGCGCCAAACCGTCGACGCCGTCGCCGACCGCTTCAACCACGCCCGCCGCGTCGAAGCCGATCACGAACGGAAACGTGTATTGCATGAATGCGCCGAGGTAGCCTTCGCGGCATTTCCAGTCGGCGGGATTGATGCCCGCGTAGGCAACGCGGATCAGCACGTCACCGGGGCCCGGCGTCGGTGCCGGCACGTCGGCCATCCGGAACGCGTCGGAATGACCGACGCGGTCGATCAACAAGGCTCGCATCTTCGTGTCTCCAGGGTTATGTCTTGTCAGCTTGATGTGTGCGGCGCGTCACGCCGCCGTATCCGCCAGCAGGCTCGACGCGAGCGGGCAGAACGCATGCGAGATCGCATCGACCGTCCAGTCGGGGCTTTCGGCATCGAACCGGCGGTCGACCCAGCCCCAGTGATACGGATGCATCAGGTATTCGCCGACGAGATCGCCGACGTGCGCGAATTCCTGCTGCCACACGTGCGTCCACGCGCCGGGCGTCTCGATCCGGCTCAGCCGCCAGTTGCGGATAACGGGCATGAACGCGGGCATCTGCAGCAGTTCGCGTTCGAGCGCAGCAACTTGCTCTGCGCTGGCCTGCGGCCGCACGCGCAGCATCAGCGTGCGCCACACTCCGTCGCGCAGCACCGGTTCGCGCAGGCCGCCGCCGATCGCGCGGCATCCGGCGCTGTCGATCCGCTCGATGCCCGGCAGTTGCGTCAATGCGGCGAAATCTGCTGTGTCGCTAGCCACCGACTCGTCGCGCAGCACGTCGAGCGTGTAGTCGCCCGCGCCCCAACTGCCGTCCAGATTGCGTGCGAGTGCCACGCGTTTCGCACCGGCCAGCGCATGCGCGGCCTCGTGCAACGCATGTTCGATCGCGCCGGCATGGCAATCCGCCGACACGAATACCTGTGCCGTGTCATGCCGCATGGTCGACCTCCGCCAGATCAGGCAGCGGCGCAGCGGCGTCCGTCATCACATGGCGGCGGCGCACGTCGCACAGCGCGTCGACGGCCATCCAGAAGCCGACCACGTCGCCATCGGTCAATGCACGCATCCGGTAGTAGGCCGGCGCGTCGGCCACGTGCCAGGTCAGCCACAGCGTGCTCGGCTGCCCCGGCACCGCGACGGGCGGCGACACCCAGCGGCCGGCCGCCGTCAGCCCGCGCGCCGCATGGCCCGGCAGGTAACGGTCGCGCAGCAGGGCAAGCACGTCGGGAATGCGCTCGGGCGCGAGCGTGATTTCGTCTACGATCTGGATCATTCGCGTGTCGTCCGTGGTCGTTGGTGACAGGGATGCGCAGCCGGCCTACGCCGTTCCGGCGAGGCCGAAGGCAGTCGGCGTGGATAGCATTCTTGCGTGGCGACGGTCAGCAGACCCCTACCGGCCCGCTCACCGGCCCCTGTCGCAACGCTCAGATCGGGAGACTCATGAAACAGCGCGCCATGCCATCCCGCGGCCGTGTCCTGCCGGGCCTCGGCGCGCGCCTGCTGAGCGAACTCACGCGCAGCGGCGCGCCACCGGCCGATCGCGATGCGCAGCCGCCGCAACCGGCAACGACATCGGGCGATTTCGTCGCGCTGTACCGCGACGCGATCGAACGCCTCGAGGCGCAGGTCGCACGCGGCGACGGCCACCCACCGATGCGTAAGCGCGAAGTCGACCTGATGTGCCGCTGCCTGCTGAGTTGCGCGACGCTCGCCGACGCGATCCGCTGTGCGCGCGAATTCGGCGAGATGCTGACGCCGCGCGCCGGCGCGCTGTCGCTCGCCGTGCGCGACGGGCGTGCGACGTTCCGGATGGATTCGCTGCGCCGCACACGTAGTCCGGCCGCGTGCCTCGTCGACCTGACGGGGTTGTTCTGCTATCTGCAACTGTTCGGCTGGCTGATCGGGCAGCCGTTGCGGCCGACCGACGTGTGGCTCGGCCATCCGCGCCGCGACGACGCGATGCCGCTGCTCGGGCTGTTCAATGCGCCGGTCGAAGTGGGCCGCAAGACCTACGGCTTCGCGTTCGATGCGGCGCGGCTCGAATGCCGCGTGATCCGCCAGCCGGCCGAGCTCGACGCGTTTCTCGTCGATTTTCCGTTTCGCCTGATCGATGCGGCGCCGGCCGTCGTGTCGTGGGCGCAGCAGGTGCGCGGCTTTCTCGATGCGGCGCTTGCACACGAGCAGGCGTTACCGGCGCTCGCCGAGCTGGCCGTGTGGCTCGGTGTCAGCGAGGCAACGCTGCGGCGGCGGCTGGTGGCCGAGCACACCGGTTATCACGCGCTCCGCGAGCAATGTCTCGCCGAAGCCGCACAACGTTGTCTGCGCGAGTCGGACTGGCCGGTCGCGCGGATCGCCGCGCATCTCGGGTTCGGCGGCGAGGAGGCATTTCGCCGCGCGTTCGTGCGGTGGACGGGTATCGCGCCGAGCCGGTTCCGGCGCGATTGCATCGCAGCGAACCATCCCGTTTCGTCAGACATGAAACACGGCGCCGACGCATAAAAGAAAGGATTTCGAAAATATTTGCGCGGTAATGACGTTTTTTCGCATCCCCGCGCGGCCGGACAATTGACGCGCCCGAGCGCACGCCATTACCCTTGCGCGCTGATGGTTCCCAGGAATGGGATCAAAAGGGAACGCAGGAGAGGCCGTGCCTCGAATCTGCGGCTGCCCCCGCAACTGTGAGCGGCGAATCCGTGCCACTGCATGCCACTGGGAAACCGGGAAGGCCGGCACGAATCAGGACCCGCGAGCCAGGAGACCTGCCATCGACCCGAGGTCCAAGCAGCCGCACCGGGCGGGGTGTCCCGATGCGCCAACACCGCCTTTGGCGGTGCCCGTTGCATGGACGGCCCGACCTCAGGATCCGCCCGATGTCCACCATTACCGCATCCGCTTCCGCACCGGAAGCGTCGCGCCGGCACGCCACCGGCATGCACGGCCCGCCCGCTCGCGCGTGCCGCTCCCTGTCGATCGCGTCCGCCGGCATGTGCCGCGCCGACGCCCGCGACTGCGGCCCGCTTGGCCTGGTCGCGCGATAGCCCGATCACCGATAACAAAACCGGTGCTGCCGCCGCCCGCCCTCGATCGCCGCATGCGCAGCCCGACAACAACGACCGCCCCATGAAGATTCGACACCTCCTTGCCACGTCCGCCGCGACTGCGCTCCTCTCGCCGCTCGCCCACGCTGCCGGCGACACCTCGGCTTCGCAACCGGCCGCGGCCGCCGACAGCGCCGACCTGCCGACGATCAACGTGACCGACACGCGTCGGCTGCCCGAGTCGTTCGACCAGCGCTATGCGACGACCCAGGTGCTCACGCGTACCGATCTCGACCGGCTGTCACCGAGCGACCCGAGCATCACGCAGGCGCTCGCGACGCTGCCCGGCGTGACGGTCTCGCAGAACGGCGGGCCCGGCTCGTCCGCGTCGGTCAGCATCCGCGGCTCGTCGGCCAGCCAGGTCGCCGTGTTCATCGACGGCATCCGGATCGGCTCGTCGACCACCGGCATCGCGCCGTGGGCGGACCTGCCGACCGAAGCGTTCGAACGTGTCGAAGTGATCTCGGGGCCGGCCGCCGCGTCGTTCGGTGCCAATGCAATGGGCGGCGTCGTGCAGCTCTTCACGCGCCGCGCCGCCAACCAGCCGAACCAGACCACCGTGTCGTTCGGCGGCGGGTCGAACAAGACGTTCGACACGCAGCTGCGCACGTCGGGCACGGTGCCGTCGACCGGGCCGCTCGCCGCGCTCGGCGGGCTCACCTACTCGCTCGGCCTGCACTCGTACAACTCCGCCGGCATCGATGCGACGCGGCCCTTCGCGTACGGGCATGAGGCGGGCCGCAACCCGTACCACGCGCAGGATCTCGATGCGCGCCTCGGCTACGCGCGCGACAACTGGTCGATCTCGACGTTCGCGCTGTATCACCGGTCCGATCTGTCCTACGACAACAGCGGCTATGCGAACCGCCAGCTCGATCATCAGTTGACGACCGGGATCGCGTTCCATCTCGACATCACGCCGGACACGCAGTTCGACCAGTCCTTCGGTTATTCGAACGATCGCGGATTCCTCTACGCGAGCGATCCGACCATCCCGACCGACCAGATCAATTCACAGCGCATCAGCACGTCGACGTCGCTGACGCATCAGGAGCGCGGATTCCATCTGTTCGGGCTGCCGCTGTCGGGCGAAACCAAGCTCACGTACGACTTCACACGTGAGCAGGCATTCCTGCCGGTCGACATTCCGAACGGCGTGCCGACGCGCAACGACTCCGCGTTCTCGCTGCATCAGTCGGCGACGCTCGGCAGCGTCACGATGTTCCTCGCGGGGCGGCATGAAATCATCGCCGGGCAGTCGGTGAATACGGGTAACGCGGCGCTGTCGTGGGCGATCACGCCGGTGTACACGGCACGCGTGTCGTACGGCAATGCGTTCCGCCTGCCCACCTTCAACGACCTGTATTACCCCGGCTACGGCAATCCGAATCTCAGCCCGGAACGCAGCACGTCGGTCGAGGCAGCGGTCGATGCGAACACGTCGTACGGCACGTTCACGGCGGCGATCTACGATACGCGCGTGAACAACCTGATCGCGTACAACCCGGCGACGTTCTCGCCGATGAACATCGGTCGCGCGCATATTCGCGGGGTCGACCTGTCGTACAAGGGGACGATCGGCCGTTCGACGCCGGTGAGCGTCGCGGTCGGGATCCTGAATCCGCAGGACGAGACCAACGACTCGTGGCTCAACCGCCGGCCGCGCCAGACGGTCAGCCTCAGCATCGATCACACGTGGGATGAACTGCACCTGCATGCGTTGAGCACTGGGGCGTCGCTGCTTTATGGCGGCACGACGTTCGACGATCCGGCGAATTCGACCTATCTGCCCTCGTACCTGACGGTGGGCCTGCGCGCGTCGTACCGGATCAACTCGCACGTGACGGTATCGGCGACAGTGTCGAATCTGTTCGATCGGCAGTACATGACCGCGTATGGGTACAACACGCTCGGGCGGACGGCATTCGGGAAGGTGACTTATACGTTCTGACGAGGTAATGCGACGGCCCTGACGTGTTGAGCGGCGCGGCCCCGGTCGGAACATACGCCGGGGACCGCCCGATCTGGCTTGCGCAACGGCTGCTTCGGCCGCGAAGCGAACTTGGCCGTCTCACACCAACCGCCACGACTCGACGGCGTTATGCGGCTTCCTGGCCGCGCCTCCTGGACGACCAGTACGCCACGTCGAAAACGTCATCCGGCCTGATGAAGACGACGCGCCTACCGGGGAGGCCCGAACCAGGTGTTCATCGCATTCTGGAGGCCGTCCTGTGTGTCGATACCCGCCCACGCGACATATCCATCGGGCCGGATCAAAGCGGACGTCGGCGCGGCAACCCGGCCAAGCGCGGGCAGATCCCATGGGCCGTCGTATCGGGCGTGAACCAGTTCGACGCGATCCGACCAACGTGTGATATCGACGCTACCGGGTACGCCGAGATTCAACAGCACCGGCCGCGCGTTCCGGAGCAGCGCAAAGACGCGCACGGGCCCGTCAACCGTAATCAGATCGAGGTCCGGCATGCGGCGACCGATCAGTGGGTGCCCTTCCCCGAGTGCGTAACAGAGCCCGAGCCCGGACATCTCGGCGGCGACTCGCTTGCGAGGCTCATCCATGCGGAGCCATTCCGCCGCGACTTCACGCAATGCTTCGGTGCTGTCATCGGTACGCTGCAACGCAACCTGCGCCATCGTCGTGCGCAGCACGCGAGCCGCAACCGGATGTTGCTCGGCGTGATACGTGTCGAGCAGCCCGTCGGGCGACGTTCCTTTCACCACCTGGGCCAGTTTCCACCCCAGATTCACCGCATCCAGCACGCCGATGTTGAGGCCCTTTCCGCCCACCGGAGAATGCACGTGGGCGGCATCGCCGGCCAGGAGAATGCGGCCCTTGCGGTAAGTGGCCGCTTGCCGCGCCATGTCCGTGAACCTGGAAATCCACGTCAGGTTATGGGCACCGTAGTCGGTTCCGCATGCGGCGACGAGCGCTTCCTTCAGATCGTCCAGCGTAGGCTCGGCTTTCGCGCCGACCGCCTTTTCGGTCACCATGACGCCGACGGGGCCTTCGGTGGCAAAGACGATCTTGCCGTCGCGAATTTCGTACGCCTCACGGCCGAACGCATGGATGCCCAATGCCGTGCGATGGACGCCCAAGGGCGGCTCCTCGGTCATCTCGCACTCGGCGAGAATACTGCTGGTCGTCGCATCCCATCCTGGAAACTCGATGCCGGCGCTTTTGCGGACGAGACTCCGGCCGCCATCGCACCCGACGAGATAGCGCGCCCGCAGTGGCGCGCGACCGGACAGCTCGATGGTGACGCCCGTGTCGTCCTGCGCGAATCCCGTCAATTCGCAGCTGCGATGGATCGGCACCGCCAGTTCGTCGACCCATCCGGCGAGAATGCGCTCGATGTGTTTCTGGCGCAGCCCCAACACGTAGTTGTGCCGGGTCGGAAAATCGCTGATGTCCAGGCGAATCGACGCAAACCCGGTGACTTGCGCCTTCTGGCCTTCGGCGAGGAACCGATCCACGATGCCGCGTTGATCGAAGATCTCGAGCGTCCGCGCAATCAGCCCGCCGGCGCGCGAACCCGCGAGCGCCTGATCGGGGCGGCGTTCGACGATGGCGACATCGACGCCGGCGAGCGCCAGTTCGCCTGCCAGCATCAAGCCGGTGGGTCCGCCTCCGGCGATGACGACCTCATGTTCTGCAACCTGCATCGACCACCTCGCGAAATCAATGTGACGACGCTTGCTTGTCCTTCATCTCGATGAGCTGAATCAGGTTTCCGCAGGTATCGTCGAACACGGCCATGCGGACCGTGCCGGCATCCATCGGGGCCACGACGAACCTGACGTCCTTCGCGCGCAGTTTCTTGCATTCGGTGTCCAGATCATCGACCTGGAATGACGCTGCGGGAATGCCGTCTTCGACCAGCGCGTGCTTGAACGGGCCAACCGCCGGGTGCTCGCTCGGCTCCAGCAGCAGTTCCGTTCCACCGGGCGCTTCACTCGATACGACGGTGAGCCAGCGGTGCTCGCCCAGCGGCACGTCATGTTTCACGACGAATCCGAGGGTGTTCGTGTAGAAGTCCAGCGCCCTGGACTGGTCGTCGACAAAGACGGACATGACATAGATTCTCATGGGGTGTTTCCTTCCTCGAGATGTCGCTGAAGCCAGATGTCCGCCGCTTCCCGCAGCGGCTGGAGATCGAGAGAATGAATCTTGGTTCGGCCCGACCAGGAGATGCGAACCAGTCCGGCCTTCTCCAGCATGTCGAGATGCTGGGTCACCGCCTGCCGGGAGATGGCTTTTTCCCCCGTTGCGACGGCTACCGCGCAAATCTGGAAAAGCGACTGATCGGGCTGCTCGCGCAAGCGATCGATGATCCTGCGGCGGATGGGGTCGGCAAGCGCCTTGAAAACATGGTCAAGCTGTTCGGCGTTCATTGCGCATAATATGCAATGATTTTATTGCATGTCAACCGCAGTGAATCCGGGTTTCGCGGGGCGGAGCCGGGTTGCGCCGGCCGACGGCACGGCCTGACCTTCCCGCTCTGGCACCCGCCCTTGGGATTATGATGGCCCGATCGGCAGCCACGGCGTTGCCTGCCTGCGCTTCCCCGATGCATTGACCGTCACGCAACGCGCCATCCTGAGCGCAGCGACTGGGGTGAACCATGGATCAAGGCGGAGACTTCATCATGCGCACCATGTCGGCCGACGACGTAGCCCTGTCGGTCGCATGGGCGGCTGCAGAAGGCTGGAATCCCGGCCTGCACGATCCCTCCTGTTTCCGGGAAGCAGACCCGGCCGGGTTCTTCGTCGGCGTCTGGCGCGGCGAGCCGGTCGCGTGCATCTCGGCTGTCGCCTACGACGAACGCTTTGGCTTCATCGGCCTCTACATCGTGAAACCCGGGTTTCGCGGCAAAGGCTTCGGTATCCGAACCTGGCAGCACGGCATGCGTTACCTCGGAGACCGCAACATCGGGCTCGATGGTGTCGTCGCCCAGCAGGCGAACTACAGGAAGTCCGGATTCGAGCTCGCGTACCGCAACATCCGCTATGCGGGACGCGTGGACGGCATCGGGTGTGCGCACGTGGTGGCAGCGGCCGACGTGCCGTTCGAGCAGGTGCTTGCCTATGATCGCGAATGCTTTCCCGCGGCGCGCGAGCGTTTCGTTTCCGCCTGGATCGCGCAGCCGGATGCCGTTGCGCTCGCGACGATCGACGCAGGCCGTGTTGCCGGCTACGGTGTCGTGCGCCGTTGCAAGACGGGCTGCAAGATCGGCCCGCTCTTCGCCGATGACGCAGGCGTTGCCACCGGGCTGTTTCGCGCGCTGGCAGCGCGCATGCCCGGCGAGGTCATCGTGCTCGACGTGCCGGAAACGAACCCGGCGGCCGTCGCGCTGGCCGAACGGCACGGCATGACGAGCGTGTTCGAAACCGCGAGGATGTACACGAAGGACGCACCGGCGATTGCGATCGATCGCGTGTTCGGGGTGACATCGTTTGAGCTGGGGTGATCGGCACGAACATGGCGGTGGCCGAGTTCGGAAAATTGACACCGCCATCAAAACTAATACAATTAGCCGCTTGACTAATTTGAGTAGCATTCTCCATGCCACGCGCCGGCATCACCCTGGACAAACTCGTCGAAGCGGGCGCACAGCTCGCCGATGAAACCGGCTTCGAGCACCTCACCGGTGCCGCCCTCGCGCGTCACTTCGACGTCAAGCTCGCCAGCCTGTACTCGCACATCCCGAATTTCGACGACCTCAAGAGCCGCATCGCCCTGTTCGCGCTGAAGGAACTCGCCGAGCGCGCGACCGACGCATTGGCCGGCCGCACCGCCAAGGACGCGCTCACCGCACTCGCCAACGTCTATCGCGACTACGCACGCGAGCACCCCGGTCGCTTTGCGGCCGCACGTCACCCGTTGAGTGCCGAACGCGCTGCCGAAAGCGCGGGCGGCCAGCTCGTCAGGATGACGTCGGCCGTGCTGCGCAGCTACGCCATTCCGGAAGGCGAACAGGCGCATGCGATCCGTCTGCTCGGCGGCTTTTTCATGGGCTACGTCACGCTCGAAAGCGCGGGCGGTTTCTCGCACAGCGCACCGGCGTCCGACTCGTCGTGGTCGCGCAGTCTCGATGCGCTGGACGTGATGCTGCGCCACTGGCCTTCTGCCGCATGACTCGCCCAACGTTCAACGGAACCGAATCGATGAAAGACAAACCCGACGGCGTCGTCCTGCCGCGCCGCGTCGTCCCCTTCCCGGCCTCGATCAGCGACGAAGCGCGCACCGCGTTGCAACGACTGGTCGGCAGCGATGGCGTGCCGCTGAACGCACTGCACGTGATGCCGGCCCCGGACGATTTCGACGCATGGATACGCGTGAAGGCGGCCGCCGACGCGCACTACGCGGCGGCCGTCGAGCAGCTCGGCGGCTATCTGCGCTCGAGCGTGGAGACGATCCGGGCCGGCGCGGCGGACGTGCATGTCGCCACGCCCGAAGCAGCCGCGTCCGGCGAATGCGCGTACATCGAGCTGCATGGCGGCGCACTGGTGCTCGGCGGCGGCGCCGCGTGCCGCGCCGGTGCGCAGATGCAGGCCGACCGGCTCGGCATTCGATGCTACGGCGTCGACTATCGCCTGCCGCCCGAGCATCCGTATCCGGCCGCGCTCGACGATTGCATCGCGACGTATGCCTACGTGCTGGAGCGCTACGCACCGGAAAACATCGTCATCGGCGGACGCTCGGCGGGCGGCAACCTCGCCGCCGCAATGGTGCTGCGCGCCCGCGACGAAGGCTTGCCGCTGCCGGCCGCGCTGGTGCTGCTGTCGCCGGAAGTCGACCTGACCGAATCCGGCGACAGCTTCGAAACCAACCGCCTCGTCGATGTCGTGTTGCCGTCCTCGCTGATGCCGAACAACCTGCTCTACGCGAACGGCGCCGATCTCGCGCATCCGTACCTGTCGCCGCTGTTCGGCGATTTCTCCGCCGGTTTCCCGCCGACGTTCATCCAGAGCGGCACGCGCGATCTGTTCCTGTCGAACGCGGTCCGCCTGCATCGCGCGTTGCGGCGCGCGCAGGTGCCGACCGAGCTTCACATCTTCGAAGGAATGCCGCATGGCGGGTTCATGGGCGCGCCCGAGGACAGGGAACTGAGCCAGGAAATCGCGCGCTTCGTGCGTGCGCATTTGCCGGCGTTGAATTGAATCCATCCGTTGAGGGTCGACCGATGAACGGCAAACCGCACAAGCACGACATCAGCATCGGCCCGGATCGCTGGATCGAATTCGGCGATCTATCAGGCGGCCACGCGCAGGCGGCCGCAATCGATCCGTCTCTGGCAGAGGTCATGCCGTTGATCGATGTACTGGAGACCCACTGTGTCGCCGAGTGCTGCGGCGTCGACGCATTCGGTTTCTGGCCGGACGAGATCGAGGTTGCGGTGGCCACGCAGGATCGCGATGCGCTGGCGCGACTCGTCGACGATCTGCTGTCGGTTCAGCGTTCGATCGACGCGTTGCCGTCCGAGATCGTCGTCAGCACGCGAATGAACCAGTATTTCCGGAAGGCGGTGCTACTCGAGTTGCTCGCGCATATCCGGACGACGGTCGACGCGATCCGCAGATCGACCTAAATGACCCCGCGCACGCCCGCGACGACCTGAATCACGCCGAATACCGCGATCACCGCGGCCGACACGCGCGACAGCCCGTGCATGAACGCGAACGACATCTTCGTACGCAGCGCGGCGGTCGTGCCGCTCAGGCACAGCCACCACGTCGCGGAACCGATGAACACCCCGGCGACCATCAGCGCCACGGCCGGCCACATCGCCCCGTCCGGCGCCCCCGACAGCGGGCCGAGCGCCGCGAAAATCCCGACGAACGACAGGATCGTCATCGGGTTCGACAGCGTCAGGCCGAACGTCGTCAGGAAATCGCGCAGGACGGTCGTGCGCGGCAGGTCGCGCTGCGCCGTCGACGCGGCCGGCGCCTGGCGCGCGACGGTCCACGCCAGCCACACGAGAAACGCGCCGCCGCCGATTTTCAACCCGACGGTCAGCATCGGGAAGGCCGTGACGATACCCGCGATGCCGAGCGCACCGAGCAGGCCGTAGATCGCATCGGCGCACGCGGCACCGACGCCTGTCGCGAATCCCGCCTGAAAGCCGCGGCTCAGGCTGCGCTGGATGCACAGCATGCCGATCGGCCCGACCGGCACCGCAATCGACAGCCCCATGACGACAGACTTGATGAACAGCATCGCCTGCTCCTTGCGACATGTAATGGGTGGAACAGGCATCGTAGGGAAAGTCCCGTCATCGCTGAATGCGGTTTTTAAGGAAAAATGGCCACTCCGCCTTAAAAAATCCCGCCGCGATGGACGATCTGGACTGGAAGGTACTGACGCTGCTGCAGGCCAACGGCCGCATCAGCTACACCGAGCTGGCGCGCCACGTGCACCTGTCGGTGCCGGCGGTGACGGAACGCGTGAAGCGGCTCGAAGCGGCCGGCGTCGTCGAGGGCTATACGGCCCGGATCAATCCCGCCGCGGCCGGCTATCCGGTCAGCGCCCTGATCGGCATCACGGTGCCGCAACCGGCAAAAGCGAAATTCCTCCGGTTGCTGGAGACGATTCCCGAAGTCGTCGAATGCCATCACGTGACGGGCGCGGACTCGTACATGATGCGGCTCGCCGCGATCAGCATGACCCATCTCGAACAACTGATCGAACGCATCAACCTGTACGGCGAAACACGCACGTCGATCGTGATGTCGACGCCGCTGCCCGTACGCGGACTGGCGCGCCCGCCGTCGCAGCGCGACGTCGTTCGCGATTGATACATCGAGAGGCCCCGTCCGATCCGCTTCCCGCAGCGGGAGCATCAAGCAATTCCGGTCGGCGGTAACCGGCGGCCGATTTTCGGTTGGCCGGTTACCGCCGTGACGATCTCAATCGATCGACTACTTGCCGCCCAGGCCGCCCAAGCCGCCCAGCAGGCCGCCCACCAGCCCCGTAACGGGTGCGAGCGGGTTGGAGAGACCACCCAGCGGTGAGCCGACGCCCGCACCGCCCGTGCCGGTGGCGGAACCGTTGTGGACGGTCGCCGGGATGCCGCCGACCACGCTCGTCACCAGGCCCGCGACCGGCACCGCGCCGTTCGCACCGTTCGGGTTCACGAGGCCGCCCACATTGGTCACGGTGTTGCCGACCGCGCGTACGAGTTCGCCGACGCCGCCGACCAGCGGCTGGGGCGACGTGGACGTCACTTTCCATCCCGCCGACGTGATCGCGCCGCCGATCTGCCCGAGCAGGCCCGCGACGGGCTGCCCGAGGCCGGTCACCGTGCCGACCTGTTGCGTGACCTGGCCGACCGTCGTGACGAGCGGCGTGATCGCGGTGCTGATCGCCTGCGTCGTCTGCTGGACCGGGCCCGACGACAGGGCCGAGCCGAGCATGGCGCCACCCGTCTTGAGGCCACCGGCGACGGTGTCGAGCAGGCCGCCGACCGGCGTCGTGAGCGGCGCCAACGGCGACAGCGGGCCGGTGCCGAGCGCCTTCACCGTGTCGCTGAGGCCGGTGACCGGGTTGCTGGTCGAGCCGACGATGGAACCCAGCCCGGCGACCGTCGTGCCGACGGGGTTCGCCGTGAAGCCGGTTTGACCGATGCCGTTGCTCACGGCGTTCGTCGTGTCGCGGATGATCGTGCCCGCGCCGGTGACCGTGTTGCCGAGGCCGGTGGTCACGCCCTTGGTCGGTCCCGGCGGGCTCGTGCCGGTGATCGTGGCGCCGACGTCCATGACGACCGCGCCGACGGAGCTGATGATGCCGTTCGTGCCGGGGGTGCCGCTTGTGCCACTGGTTCCGCTTGTGCCGCTGGTTCCGCTCGTACCGCTGGTTCCGCTCGTACCGCTGGTTCCGCTCGTGCCACTGGTCCCGCTTGTGCCGCTGGTTCCGCTCGTGCCACTGGTCCCGCTCGTGCCGCTGGTTCCGCTCGTGCCACTCGTACTCGTTCCGATGTTGTTACCGCTCGGCGGCGCCGTCATATCGCTACCGCCACAAGCAGCCAGCGCGCAAGCCGTGGCAATGGCAGCGAGCGCCACGTTCGCCTTGATGAAATGATTTTGCATGGAAGCCCCCCGTTCGCTTTTAAGCTCGATCACCTCAATAAGCATCGATCGTGCCATTGCGATCAGCATCAACGACGACTTCCCCCCCACACCGTACCGCCGCGTCCCAACGGCCGTCCGGCGCGCGACACACGGCATCCGGACGTGACTTCAAAGCTGCGATCGAGCCTTGCGTTCCGGGTAACGCGTGCGTAACGCGGGGCCCTGCGTTACGTAGCATCGCGCGGCGAAGGACGCGGCCCTGCCGCTGTCGCCGTCATTCAAGCGCGCGAAACGGCGCTGTCGCCCACACCCGCCCCCATAATTCACACTCGCCGCACGAGTGGCGCCCCGATTCCCGACAAGGACCGACGATGAACACCCCGCGTGAAGTGCTGAAAGCCGCCGACATCGCGGCGATGGAACCGGAACATTCCGTCCACCCGTTGAACGAGAATGCCGTCCGCCTGAAGCGCTCGCTCGGCGACGCAACCGGGCTGACGCAACTCGGCTTCCATCTGATGACGTTGATGCCCGGACACGAATCGACCGAATACCACCGGCATCTCTACGCGGAAGAATGCGTCTATGTCCTTTCAGGAACCGGCGAGGCGATCGTCGACGGCCAGCCCCATGCGATCGGCCCGGGCGACTTCATGGGATTTCCGCGCGGCGGCGCCGCGCACACGATGCTGAACACCGGCGCGCTGCCGCTGGTCTATCTCGTGGCGGGCGACCGGCCGGAACACGACGTGTGCGACTATCCGAAGCTCGGCAAGCGGCTGTACAAGGCGGGCGCCGACAAGGTCTTCGTGGATCTCGGCACCGCCCCTGCGTGATGCACGTGTCGCCCGGCGAATCTCACACGACCAGCGACGCGACGATCGCGCACCACAACGCAATGGCGCCGCCCAGAAACACGCGCCGCGCGACTAACATCCGCCCTTCGTCGTCGGGCGCTTTCATCGGCGACGTGGCGAGAAACGGCACGCTGACGAGGCACGCGAACCCGGCCAGCGCCGGCAGGATCACGACGTAGTCGCCGAACCGCCACGGCAGCGGCTCGTGCCAGCCCCAGTAGCCGAGAAACAGCATGCCCATCGAAAACATCGTCGCGGCAGCCGAACTGAGCGCGACCACCGATCCCGTCGGAAATTGCATGGGAGCCTCCCCTCGCGCAGCGTGCGCGACGCCGGATCATTATCCCGGCACGGCAGGAAAAAGCACAACGTCGACCGCAACCGACGCCGCGTTGCGCGTGCCCCGTCAGCCGCTCATCTCGCCCAGGATCGCCATGATCTCCTCGGCCAGCAGCAGGCTCGCGAGCCCCCGGCCGTGCTTTTCGCGGCGCATGAGCGCAAGCACGTTACGGCTGAACGCGCGATCGCGGATCGGCCGGTAAGTCAGGCTCTCCTGACGATATTCCTCGGCGATATCGAATTTACTCAGGAACGCGATGCTTTCGCTTGCGGCGGCAAGACGTTTCATCGTCTCGATCGAATTGGTGCGGAACACGGGCTCGACGTCGATCCCCGCCTCCTCGAACGTATCGGCGACGATGCCGTGCATCAGCATCGAGCGGTCCGCAAAGATCAGCGGATACGACGCGCAGTACGCGAGCGGGATCGACTCCATCCGCGCGAGCGCGTGTTTCGGCGAGATCACCGCGCCGAGGCTCGTATCCATTTCCCACAGGCTTTCGAGCTGCGGCGACGGCGGCAGGTTGAAGCCGAGCCCCAGATCGGCTTCGCCACTGGCGAGCGCATCGGCGATCTCGCGCACGGACATCACGCGAATCGAAATCTTGATGTGAGGATGCTGCGCGCAGAAATTCGCGGCCGCGGTGGAGGCAATGCCGCTGGCGAGGCCGGTGACCGTCGCGATGATCACCTCGCCCTTCTGCAGCGTCTTGAGGTTGCGGATCTCGGCCTCGACCTGCCGGTACTCCGACATCGTCCTGCGCACGTGCGCCAGCAGGATCTCGCCGGCAGGCGTCAGCCGCAACCCGCGCGGCAGCCGCTCGAACAACGGCTCGCCGATCTCCTCCTCGAGCAGCAGCACATGCTTGTTGATCGCGGACGGCGCGACGTGAAGCTTCTCGCCGGCCGCGCGGATCGAGCCGCACCGCGCGACTTCGTCGATGTAGCGCAGCAATCGTGAATGGAGCATGGCCACGGGCCTCCTGAGTCGGGCTAGCGTACTCGAAAAGCGCACACTCCGTGCAAAAAACGCTGCTTTTTAGAAACGGTGACTTCGGTTTTCATAGGTCCTGTCGCGTTCGCGGGCCGGCGACACACCCCGGCCGCTACGCGCATGTTGCGGCGCCCGCGTTTGCTGCGGCGCAAAAGCAGGTTCAAACCAACCGATGAAAGCGAGACAAGTCATGTACCAAGCAGTCAGCGAGAGAACGGCCGGCACCTCCGGACAACGCGACCAGGTTGCGACGCACTACGACCAGGTGCGCGCGATTTTCGACATTCTCAACGGGAAGAAGGAAGCCGATCTCCTGCTGAAGAACCTGAACATCCTCGACGTGCATAGCGAGACGGTCTACCAGGGCTCGATCCTCGTGTACGACAAGCGCATCGTTGCACTGAACCCCGACGAAACCGCGATCCGGGTGCGCGAGGTGTTCGACGGCGAAGGGCTCTACGCGATTCCCGGCCTGATCGACGCGCATATTCACTTCGACGCGCAACTCGCGCATCCGGCGGCGTTCGCCGAGGCGATCGTGCCGTGCGGCACGACGACGATCTTCTCCGAGTGCCTCGATTTCGTCAGCGCGGCCGGCGCCGAGGCCGTGCCGGCCACCGAGCAGCTGTTCCGCGATCACGACCGCCTGCCGTATCGCGTGTTCGCGTTCGCGCCCGGCAAGAAGACGTCGGTTGAAGTGACCGATGCGCTGCTGAAGATGGACCCGGTGATCGGCCTCGGCGAACTCGCGCACCTGACCTACAGCGTCGGCAACGACGACGACTTCCGCAAATCGGCGCTGGGTCGCGCGAAAGGCGGCTTCATGAACACGCACTGGGGCGTGACGGCGCTGTCGGACATGATGCTGAACTACATGCCGGCAATCGGCGCGTTCGCGAACCACGACGTGTGGAAGGAGGACGACATCGAGAAAAGCGTGCGCTACGGGCTGCAGACGCAGATCAAGTTCGGCGTCGGCAGCCCCGAGGTGATCAAGATCATGCTGCGCGCGATCGTCAAGCGGAAATGGCCGTCCGAGAACTTCCAGCTGTGCGCCGACAACATCTCGGTGGACCGCCTGATGACCAAGGGCCACATGGACTGGATCGTGTCGCTGTGCGCGGAGATGGGCATCGATCCGATCCAGGCGATCAAGATGGCGACGCTCTACACGGCGCGCGCGTTCCGGATGGACAACCGCTTCGGGTCGCTGACCCCGGGCCGCTTCGCCGACATCGTGCTGACCGACAGCCTGTCGACGATCAACCCGCGCTACGTGTTCAAGGACGGCGAACTGGTCGCCCGCGACCGCAAGCTGCTGAAGCAGGCCGACGTCGACTATTCGCACATGGTGAAGCAGCCCGTGCCCGGCCTCGGCGACCTGACGCCTGCGCAACTGGATCTCGTGCCGCTGGAAGTCTCCGAAGACGGTACGCAGGCGAAGGTCTACCTGTTCGACGTGTACGGCCGCGGCCACGAAAAATTCTTCCAGGAAGTGTGGGTGCCGTTGCGCGACGGCAAGGTCGTGCCGGAAGTGGCCGGCGTCGCGCTCAACCGCATCTCGGTCGTGCAGCGCTACGCAAACGGCAAGCGGCACGTGGTCAACGGGCTGTTCAAGGGCGTGTCGATCGAGCGCGGCGCGGTGGCGACGTTCTGGCCGGCGCCGAAGGCGTACTTCGTCGCGGTCGGCAACGACAGCGCGGAGATGTGCCATTGCCTGCGACAGGTCGATTCGTACGTGGGCGGTTGCGTCGTCACCGACGACCGCGCCGTGAAGGCCGTGCTGCCGCTCGACATCTACGGCGTGATGGCGAACATGAGCCTGTCGGACCTGCTCGGCGCGACCCGTTCGATCGACAGCGCGCTGGCAGCCCTCGGCAACCGCAACGAGGGCGAACCGGTGGTGAACAAGCTGCTGACGCTGTTCATCTCGCTCGACCGCTTCGGCTTCATGGCCTGACGCCGGCCCACCGGAGGAGACGACCGGCGGGCGCCTGCGGGCCCCGCCGGCTATGGGAATCGCGGATGGCACCGGCACCCTCGCCCGGATACCTTCGTGCATTCCCCACGACAGCGCATCGCGCCGCCGCCCACCCGGCGCCCCGACACGCGCGGCAACACGAAGACAACCAAGGGACCACCATGGCGCACCATGCAAGGGAAGCGGAAGTCATCGATACCGGCAGCCTCACCCGGCGCTGGATCACCTATGTCGTCGGCATCTATATCCTCACGCTCGGCATCAGCTTCGCGATCCGTGCCGGCATCGGCATCTCGCCGCAAAGCAGCCTGACCCGGACGATGACGCTCGTCTACCGGCCGCTGAGCCAGGGCACGTACAACTTCATGCTCGAGCTGTTCATGCTGTTCCTGACCTTTCTCGTGCTGCGCAAGGATTTCCGGCTGAAGCACCTCGCGTCGCTGATCCCCGCGTTCGTGCTGGCCAGCTGCCTCGACCTGAACCTGATGCTGACGCGCTCGATCGGCTTCCAGGACTACCTGCCGAAGCTGGGCCTGCTCGCGTTCGCGGATGCGCTGCTCGCGTTCGGCCTGTTCCTGATGATCCGCGCGAACCTGGTGCTGATGCCGATCGACATGTTCGTCAACGCGATCTTCGAGCGCACCGGCTGGCGCTGGGGCGACATCAAGACGAGTTTCGACTGCACGCTGCTGCTCGTCAGCGCGGCGATCGGCCTGGCGTTTCTCGGCAAGCCCGAGTTCATCCGCGAAGGCACGTTCATGAACGCGATCCTCGTCGGCCAGTACATCAAGCTCTATTTCTTCCTGTTCAGGAAGGCCAGGGGCGTGACCGCATCGCTGCAGCGGCGATCGCTGGAGCACCGCCCCAACTAGCGCCCGCTTTTCCAGCAACCGGTGTCGCGGCGCAACCGCGGGCACCGGTTCAAGCGCGGAGTCCGCGCCTCCCCTTGCACGGCATGGCGACGCCTCGTTCGCGGCGTCCGCCTGCGCGCGCCATCAGAAAACACGAAGGAGCGAAGAGAACCCATCATGCCGATGAACCGCATTTGCCTCGCCACGCTGAACCGGATCTTCCGCATTGCCGCCCCCGTCGCCGCGCTGACGATCGGCGCTCACGCCCACGCGCAATCGACGGTGCAGCTGTACGGCATCGTCGACGCGTGGGCCGGCTACCAGCGCGTGCCCGGCAACCCGGGCGCCGCGCAACTGGGCGGCGGCGGGCTGTCGACGTCGTTCTGGGGCTTCGGCGGCCAGGAGGATCTCGGCGGCGGCTACAAGGCCGTGTTCGCGATCGAAGGCTTCTTCCGCCCGCAGAACGGCCGGTTCGGCTCGTTCGACGGCGACCCGACCTTTTCCCGCAACGCCTACGTCGGGATCGCCTCGCCGTATGGCGCGCTCGCGCTCGGGCGGCAGAGCAGCCTGCTCTACCTGCAATCGGCGAAATTCAATCCGTTCTACGCGTCGTTCACGTTTTCGCCGACGATCGTGCAGCTTTACTCCAGCCTCGGCACCTACCCGGGCTTCCCGACCGACCAGGGGATACCGGGCGGCACGTCGTGGAGCAATGCGATCCAGTATTCGACGCCGGATCTCGGCGGATTGAGCGGCGCGGCCATGTACGCGCCCGGCAACGAGGCGGGCGAGAACGGCGCGAAGAAATTCGCGGCGCAGGCCCAGTTCACGCGCGGCGCGCTCGCGCTCGGAGCCGTCTACCAGTACCTGAACTTCAGCGCTGCGCCCGGCGATCTCGGCAAGCTGCTGAAGGGCTTCAGGAGCCAGACGACCGCGCAGCTCGGCGCGTCGTACGACCTGCGCATCGTGAAGCTGTTCGGCGAATACACGTATGTCGCCAATACGCTCGCCGGCGGCAATTTTCACGTGAACCTGCTGCAGGGCGGCGTGACGATTCCCGTCGGCATCGGCCGGATCCTCGCGTCGTATGCGTATTCGCGCGACAACAGCGCGCTCGACCAGGCACGCAGCACCGCATCGATCAGCTACGACTATCCGCTGTCGAAGCGCACCGATGTCTATGCGGGGTACCTGTACGACCACGTGTCGAACCTGTCGACCGGTTGCACCTACGGCGCGGGGATCCGGACGCGGTTCTGACGGCTCCGGTTGCACGGCCTGCCGGCGCCACTTGGATGATCGTTGTCACGGATTGACATCGATCGGTTTCGCGTGAAAGTAGCGCCAGCCGTCAACCCGGCTTCTTCGTGGCCTGCATGACGGAAATCCAGCCCACCACCGCCGCGGCGACCCAGCAGCAGGCGATCATCAGGTCGAGATCCATCCAGCCTTCGAAATTCGTGCTGTTTTCGAAAACGCAGCGCTGATGGCCCCTGACCCACACGCAGCCACTGATGAACTGCTGGATGTGCATATAAACGCTGTAGACGGCAAAAGCCGACGCAATGACTGTGAGCCGCAAACGGACGTTCTTTTTCATGTGACGCAGATGCCGGTGGGAAAGCCTGTGCCGATCTTACGGCAACCGCAACCTGCCCGGCAATCCGTCGCATCCTGGGTCGCCCGGATGCCCGCGGCTCACCCGTCGATTCGCCGGATCGTCCTCAGGCAGTCCGCCGCCAGCTGCTGATAGATCCGCGTGCCGTTCGCCTTCGCGTCGATCTCCGCGTCGCTCAGCCGCCGCACGACGCGCCCCGGCATGCCCGCGAGCAACACGCCGCGCGGCACGTCGTAGCCGGCCTTCACGAACGCGCACGCGGCGACGATCGTCGTTGCGCCGATCGTCGCGCCGTCCATCACGACCGCGTTCATCCCGATCATCGTGTCGGGTTCGAGCGTCGCGCCGTGCACGATCGCGCCGTGGCCGATGTGGCTGTTGACGCCGAGCCGGCACGTCTCGCCGATCCCGACGTGCAGCACGCAGCCGTCCTGCACGTTGCTGCCGTCTTCGACGACGATCGCGCCGAAGTCGCCGCGCAGGCTCGCATGCGGGCCGATGTAGCAGCGCGCGCCGATCGTCACGTCGCCGATCACGACCGCGCTCGGATCGACATACGCGGACGGATCGACGCGCGGCCGCATCCCGTTGAATTCGAACAGCGGCATCGGTCAGAGCGCCGCAGCCGCTTCCGGCACGAGCGTGAACAGGTCGCCGACCACACCGTAGTCGGCCACGCTGAAGATCGGCGCCTCCGGATCCTTGTTGATCGCGACGATCACCTTCGAATCCTTCATGCCGGCCAGGTGCTGGATCGCCCCCGAGATGCCGACCGCGATGTACAGCTGCGGTGCGACGATCTTGCCGGTCTGGCCGACCTGGTAGTCGTTCGGCACGTAGCCGGCATCGACTGCCGCGCGCGACGCGCCGAGTGCCGCCTGAAGCTTGTCGGCCAGCGGCTCCAGTACCTTCGTGTAGTTCTCGCCGCTGCCCAGACCGCGGCCGCCCGACACGATGATGTTCGCGCTGGTGAGTTCCGGGCGGTCCAGCTTCGTCACTTCGCGGCTTACGAACTGCGATTTGCCGGTATCGGCCGCCGCTTCGATTTTCTCGACCGATGCGCTGCCGCCTTCCGCTGCGACCGGATCGAAACCCGTCGCGCGCACCGTGATGACCTTGACCGGATCGCTCGACTGCACCGTCGCGATCGCGTTGCCCGCGTAAATCGGACGCTCGAACGTATCGGCCGATACCACGGCCGTGATCTCGGAGATCTGTGCGACATCCAGCTTCGCGGCGATACGCGGCGCGATGTTCTTGCCGTAGGCCGTGGCCGGCACGACGATGTGCGAGTAGCCGAGCGCAACGTTCATCACCGTCGCTTCGACATTCTCGGCCAGACCGTCAGCCAGCTGCGGCGCATCGGCCAGCAGCACCTTCGACACACCCGAGATCTTCGCTGCCGCATCGGCGGCAGCCTGTGCGTCGTGTCCCGCGACGAGCACATGAATGTCGCCACCGCCAGCGGCATTGAGCGCCTGTGCGGCAGCCACGGCGTTCAGCGTCGCCGCCCTGATCGACGCATTGCCGTGTTCCGCAATCACCAGAATCGTCATTTCCTTGCGTTCCCTGTTACAGCACCTTGGCTTCGGTCTTCATCTTCGCGACCAGCGTCTGCACGTCCGGTACCTTCACGCCGGCCGCGCGCTTCGGCGGCTCGTTCACCTTGAGCACCTTCAGGCGCGGCGTCACGTCCACGCCGAGGTCGCCGGGCTTCACGACTTCCAGCGGCTTCTTCTTCGCCTTCATGATGTTCGGCAGCGTCACGTAACGCGGCTCGTTCAGGCGCAGATCCGTGGTGATGACGGCGGGCAGTTGAAGCGACAGCGTTTCCGCCCCGCCGTCGACTTCACGCGCGACCGTCGCACGGCCGTCGGCCACCACCACCTTCGATGCGAACGTCGCCTGCGGCAAACCCGCCAGCGCAGCCAGCATCTGCCCGGTCTGGTTCGAATCGTCGTCGATCGCCTGCTTGCCGAGGATCACCAGTTGCGGCTGCTCCTTGTCGACCAGCGCCTTCAGCACCTTCGCGACACCGAGCGGCTCGACGCTGTCGGTCGCTTCGACGAGGATCGCGCGATCCGCGCCGATCGCGAGCGCCGTGCGCAGCGTCTCCTGCGCCTGCACGACGCCGACCGACACGGCGACCACTTCAGTCACGAAGCCGGCCTCCTTCAACCGCACGGCTTCCTCCACCGCGATCTCGTCGAACGGGTTCATCGACATCTTCACGTTCGCGATGTCGACGCCCGTCCGGTCGGATTTCACGCCGACCTTCACGTTCGCGTCGACCACGCGTTTCACTGCCACGAGCACTTTCAACTGCCTGTCTCCTGTTCCGTTACGTGCGCCGCGCCGCGTCAGCGCGCGGTAAACCCGCCGTCGATCACGAGCTCCGCACCCGTCACGTAACGGCCTGCCGGCGACACGAGATACAGGATGCCGGCCGCGATATCGCGCGGGCTGCCGATCTTCGCCATCGGCACGTTGGTCTGCATGTACTCGAATGCACGATCGGGGTCCTGCCCCATCTGGCGGAATGCGTCCTCGAGCATCGGCGTGCGGATATAACCGGGATGCACCGAGTTCGCGCGGATGTTCTTCGCCGCGTACAGCATCGCGTCGACCTTCGCCATCATCCGTACCGCGGCCTTCGACGCGTGATACGCGGGCACGTCCGGCCCGCCGACGATCCCGTACATCGACGACAGGTTCACGATCGAACCGCCGCCGGCCGCGTCGATATGCGGAATCGCGGCACGCGTGCACAGGAACACGCCGTTGACGTTCACGTCCTGCACACGTTGCCATTGCGCGAGCGTGAGCTCGTGCGTCGGCACGTTGTGGCCTTCGATGCCCGCGTTGTTCACGAGCACGTCGAGGCGCCCGAAGCGCGCGACGATCTCGCCGAACACGCGCGCCACGTCGGCCTCGTGCGTGACGTCGAGCGACCAGAACGCGGCCTGGCCGCCCTGCGCGCGGATTTCCTCGACCAGCGCTTCCGCCGGTTGCGACAGCACGTCGAGAATCGCGACGCTCGCGCCGGCGGCAGCCAGCGTGCGTGCGGTCTCCGCACCGATGCCGCGCGCGCCGCCGGTGATCGCGGCCACCTTGCCGCGCAGGTCGAACAGGTCTTCGATGAGCTTCATGTTGTCTCCATGTATGGGTTCAGACGGGCGGCCCGCATCGAGGCCGGCCGTCAAGGGCATCCGGCGTTATCGCGTATTCCGCGTCGCAAGAAAATCGAGGCATTCCCGATTGAAATAGTCGGCGTGTTCCACCATCACCCAGTGGCCGCACCGGTTCATCAGCACGAAACGCGCATCGCGGCAGCGTTCGAGGAACTTCAGCGCGCCGCCGACCGGATTGAAGCGGTCATCCGTGCCCCAGAAACCGAGCACCGGCGTACGCAGGTCGCCGAGCGCGTCGGTCAGGTTCGGCACGCTCATCGTCGCAAGCACTTCGGTCGGCTGTTCGACGCACACCTTCATCCGCTCCGCGACGAGCGCGTCGGTGACGATCGCCGGGTCGTGCACGAGCAGCGTCAGCAGTTCGCGCATCGTGTCGTCATTCATCTGGCGATTGGTGAACAGCTTCACCATCCGCTGGATGCCTTCCATCCGGAAATAGGTATCGCGATCCTCGACGCCGCCCGGCGCCATCATGATCAGCCCGTCGACTTCGTCCGGATAGTCGAGCGCGTACTTGAGCGCAATCGCGCCGCCGAGCGAGTTGCCGAGCAGCACCGCCGGCCCGATGCCGAGCGCGTTCAGCTGTGCATGCAGCGCGCCGACGAAGAAATCGAGCGTATAGGCGACGTCGGACGGCTTCGACGACTGCCCGTAACCGGGCAGGTCGACGACGATCGCGCGATAGCCGGCCGCCGCGAACGCGGGCACGTTGTGCTTGAAGTTGCTGAAACCGCTGGCGCCCGGGCCGCTGCCGTGGATGAACACCACGGGCCGGCCTTCGCCCGCCTCGTAGTGGTGCAGGCGCAGGCCGCCCGGCACGTCGGTGAAGATGCCGGCCGGCGGCGTCGTGGGGATCGTCATCGCGGGTTGTCTCCTTCGTCGTTCGATGGATGTCTGCCACGATGATTGCGCCGCCGGCGCCGGCCGGCATCATCCTTTCAGACTACGAAGCCGCGCGCGCTTCTTCCTATCATCGGCCCACCGAAACGGAGGCAACGATGAACGGATTCGACTACAGCGGCAAGACGGTACTCGTGACGGGCGGCACCAAGGGCATCGGGCGGCGTATCGCCGAACGGTTTCTCGCGGCGGGGGCGCGCGTGTTCGTCTGCGGACGCAGCGCGCCCGACACGCCGCCGTCGGCCGGTGGCCGCACGGCGACGTTCGTCGCGGCCGACCTGCGCGACATCGAACAGGTCGACGCGATGCTCGCGACGATCCGCGATGCGGCGGGCGGCCTCGACGTGCTCGTCAACAACGCGGGCGGCTCGCCGTTCGCGCTCGCGGCCGATGCGTCGCCGCGCTTCACCGAATCGATCGTGCGGCTGAACCTGATCGCGCCGCTGCAGCTCGCGCAGCGCGTGAACGCGATCATGCAGCCGCAGCCCGACGGCGGCGTGATGCTGTTCATCGCGAGCGTCAGCGCGTCGCGCCCTTCTCCCGGCACGGCCGCGTACGGCGCCGCGAAAGCGGGCCTCATCAACGCGGTCACGTCGCTCGCGGTCGAGTGGGCGCCACGCGTGCGCGTGTGCGCGATCAGCCCGAGCCTCGTGCAGACGGAATCGGCCACCGAAGGCCACTACGGCGACGGCGATGCGCTCGACGCGATCCGCGCGACGATTCCCGCCGGACGGCTCGCGACCCCCGACGACGTCGCGTCCGCGTGCCTGTTCCTCGCCTCGCCGGAAGCGTCGTACACGTCGGGCGCGAACCTGCGGCTCGACGGCGGCGGCGAGCGGCCCGCGTTCCTGTCGGCCGCGCAGGCGGCCGCACGTTGATGCACGCATTGCCGATCGTCCGGCGCGAATTGTTCGCCAGTCCTAGGGAAGTCATCTAGTTCATTTTGACGATTCCCTGCTACCGCGATCTCCCTACTCTGCCTCTCACGACAACACACACAGTCGACCGTCGTCGATACCCCCAAGAGGAGACACCATGCATCAACGGATTTCGCGCCGTACCGACAAGCGGGCAACCGCCACGCTGTCGACGCTGGCCGCCGCGCTGCTGACGTGCGCCGTGCCCAGCGCACACGCAGGCAGCACGATCGACCTGGGCGCCGACACGACGCTGGACTACACGTTCACGCTCAGCTACGGCCTCGGCATGCGCACCCGCGCACCGAGCGGCAATCTCCTCACGCCGGCGAACATCAACGGCGACGACGGCGACCGCAACTTCGCGAAGAACAAGCTGATCGAGAACCAGGTCAGCCTGCTCGGCGAAGTGAACCTGAAGCACGACGACTGGGGTGTGTTCGTGCGCGCCGACACGTTCTACGACCAGGCGTATCACCGTCCGAACTACAACGATGCGCCGGGCACCGTGAACCAGTCGGGGCAGTACAACAACTTCACGAGCGATGCGCGCTACTGGTCGGGCGGCCACACGACGCTGCTCGCCGCGTATGTGTACAACACCTTCAAGATCGGTTCGACGAGCCTGAACGTGAAGGTCGGCGACCAGGTCGTCGCGTGGGGCGAAAGCCTGTTCTTCCCGAACATCGCGGGCGCACAGGGGCCGTCCGACGCGACCAAGTCGTACATGGCCGGCGCCGAGGTGAAGGACATCCTGCTGCCGGTGCCGCAGATCTCGACGCAGTGGCAGATCACGCCGAACTTCAGCCTGCTCGGCTACTACCAGTTCTCGTACCAGCAGAACCGGCTGACCGCGCCCGGCACGTACTGGAGCTATTCCGACGTCACGGGCCCCGGCGCGCAGTACATCATCGGCCCGGGCGGGATGATCATTCCGCGCGGCCCGGACGACAAGCCGAGCGCCCGCAACCAGTGGGGGATCGGCGCGCGCTTCCGCGTCCTCGGCGACACCGAGCTCGGCCTGTATCACCTGCACTACAACGACATGAACCCGAGCGTCGTCACGACCTACTTCCCGACGCTCCAGTACCAGCAGACCTACTTCAGCAACATCAAGCTGACCGGCGCGAGCTTCTCGACGCAGGTCGGCCCTGTGAACGTCGCCGGCGAAGTGTCGTACCGGCAAGGCGCGGCCGTGCTCGTCAACACGCCGACGGGCCCGCAGTCGACCCGCGCGAACGTGCTGCAGACGAACCTGTCGGGCATCTACTCGATCGGGCCGAGCTTCCTCGCGAATTCGCAGTCGCTGATCGGCGAACTCACGTACGTGCATGCGGGCAGCATCTCGGAGCTCGACGGCTCGACCACGCTCGCGAATTCGCGCAATGCGCTCGCGATGGAGATCGCGTGGACGCTCAGCTACAAGAACGTGTTCAACGGCTGGGATCTCGACGTGCCGCTGACCTACACGCACGACCTGACCGGCACGTCGCCGCTCGCCGGCGCGCTCGGCTCGCTGACGGGCCAGGGCGACCACCGCGTGACGGCCGGCGTGACGTTCACGCGCCTGAGCAACCTGCAACTGTCGCTCGTCTACGCGAAGTTCCTCGGCTCGCCGAACCCGGTCACACGCCCGCTCGCGGATCGAGACTACGTGCTGGCCACGGCGACCTACCACTTCTGAGCGGCCCGGCCGCTCGTCATTTAGCACTATGAGGACCGATATGAAACGCATTCATCTCCCCCTCCTGCGCGCGTCGGTGATGGCCGCGTGCGCGGTCGTCGCGACGGCGTCGTTCCCGAAGGTCACGCCGGACGACCTGAAGGCGCTCGACGGCCCGCTGACGCCGATGGGCGCGGTGCGCGCCGCCAGCAAGGACAGCGGCGTGCCCGAGTGGTCGGGCAAGTGGCTCGGCACGCCGCCGGACGTGCAGTACAAGCGCGGCAGCCGCTACCCCGATCCGTTCGCGAGCGACAAGCCGGTCGCGACGATCACCGCGGAAAACATGGCGCAGTACGCCGAGCACCTGACCGACGGCCAGAAGGCGATGTTCAAGCGCTACCCGGCCTCGTTCAAGATCAACGTCTACCCGAGCCATCGCGACTTCCGCTACGCGGATTCGGTCTACAAGGACATCCGCGCGTACTCGCCGGATTCGACGATGACGGCCGATGCGAACGGCCTCACGAACGCGCCGCCGACGGTGCCTTACCCGATCCCGAAAACCGCTGCCGAGCTGCTGTGGAACCAGCGCTTCTCGTCGGCGATCGGCGCCGAGCAGGCGACCTACGACCAGGCGGTCGTGTACTCGGACGGCAACATCGCGTGGGGCAAGGTGCGCTACGACATCTACTCGCCGCGCAACTCCGGCAAGTTCGACGTGAAAAGCGACCTGAACAACCGCACGTACTACCGCAACGCGACGGAGCTGCCGCTGTCCGACCGCGGCTCGCTGATCGTCGGCTTCACGAACTGGGACAAGGCCGGCGCGGACAACTCGTCGCGCACGTGGATGTACAACCCCGGCACGCGGCGCGTGCGCCAGGCGCCCGAGTATGGCTATGACCAGCCGCAAGGCCCGGGCGGCTTCCGCACCGTCGACGACGACCGCCTGTACAACGGCCCCGGCGACCGCTACGACTGGAAGATCGTCGGCAAGCGTGAGATCTACGTGCCGTACGACAACTACAAGGCGATGGACAGCTCGGTGAAGTACGCGGACCTGCTGACCAAGGGCCACGAGAACCCGTCGTACATCCGCTACGAGCTGCATCGCGTGTGGGTGCTGCAGGCGACGCTGAAGAGCAACTACCGTCACCAGTATGCGAAGCGCGTGCTGTACATCGACGAGGATTCGTGGATGACGCTGCTCGCCGACAACTACGACGCGCGCGGCCAGCTGTGGCGCACCAACGTCGCGACGACGCTGTACGCGTACGACGCGAAGGTGTTCTACCCGGGCGTCGTGTTCTATCACGACCTGATCTCCGGCGCGTACATGGCCGACCGCCTGACGAACGAAGGCCCGATGCCGAAGCTCGACAACAGCCCGCAGTTCAACGAGGCGTACTTCTCGCCGGACGCGATCCGCAGTTCGGGTAACTAAGCAACCTGTCGTCGCGGCACGGCCGCGACCCACGCGCCGGAGCCTCCGCTCCGGCGCCCGACGCCGCCCGCGACGGCGGCCTTTTCCATTCGATTCATTCGAGACTCGAGGGCCCTTTCATGTCTTCCCGCCTGCATACGACGCTCGGCGACGAACTGTACGCCGCGTGGCACGCGCGTGCGCCGGTCGCGCCGCTGTCGAGCCGCCCCCGCCGCCTGTCGCTCGACGATGCCTACCGCATCCAGCAGCGTTTCATCGAACGCCGCGTCGAACACGGTGAGGCGGTGGTCGGCAAGAAGATCGGCGTGACGAGCCAGGCCGTGCAGGACATGCTGAACGTGCGCCAGCCCGATTTCGGCATCCTGCTGTCCGGCATGCACTACGCGGCCGGCGAAGCGATCGCCGCCGATTCGCTGATCGCGCCGCGCGCGGAGGGTGAAATTGCCTTCATCCTCGCGCGCGACCTGCGCGGCCCCGGCGTCGACCGCACCGACGTGATCGCCGCGACGGCCGCCGTCGCGCCCTGCTTCGAGATCGTCGACTCGCGCATCCGCGACTGGGCGATCCGCATCGAGGACACCGTCGCCGACAACGCGTCGTGTGGCGTGTACGTGCTCGGCGACGCGCGCGTCGATCCGCGCACGCTCGATCTCGCCGCGTGCGAGATGACGATCGAGAAAAACGGCGAGCCCGTCGCGCAAGGGCGCGGCGACGCGGCGCTCGGCCACCCTGCCGACGCAGTCGCGTGGCTCGCGAACACGCTCGCCGCGTACGACGTGCCGCTGCTCGCCGGCGAGATCGTGCTGTCCGGCTCGCTCGCGAAACTGATTCCGGTCACGGCCGGCGACGCGCTGTCGATGCACATCTCCGGCATCGGCAGTTGCGACGTCCGCTTTATCTAAAGGAAGAACCCAGATGAAGAAAATCAAATGCGCACTGATCGGGCCCGGCAACATCGGCACCGACCTGCTCTACAAGCTGCGCCGCTCGACGGTGCTCGAACCCGTGTGGATGGTCGGCGTCGATCCGGCATCCGACGGCCTCGCGCGGGCCCGCGAGTTCGGCCTGAAGACCACCGACAAGGGCGTCGACGGGCTGCTGCCGCACGTCGTCGCCGACGATATCCGCATCGCGTTCGACGCGACCTCGGCCTACGTGCACCGCGACAACTCCGACAAGCTCACCGCGCTCGGCGTGAAGATGATCGACCTGACGCCCGCCGCGATCGGGCCGTACTGCGTGCCGCCGGTGAACCTCGATGCGCACCTCGACAGCGCGCAGACGAACGTGAACATGGTGACCTGCGGCGGCCAGGCGACGATCCCGATGGTGTATGCGGTCTCGCGCGTGCAGCCGGTTGCGTACGGCGAGATCGTCGCGACCGTGTCGTCGCGCTCGGTCGGCCCCGGCACGCGCAAGAACATCGACGAATTCACGCGCACGACGTCCGGCGCGATCGAACAGGTCGGCGGCGCGCGCAAGGGCAAGGCGATCATCGTGATCAACCCGGCCGAGCCGCCACTGATCATGCGCGACACGATCCATTGCCTGACCGACGGGCCGCCCGACGTCGACGCGATCACCGCGTCCGTGCATGCGATGGTCAAGGAAGTGCAGCGCTACGTGCCCGGCTACACGCTGAAGAACGGCCCGGTGTTCGACGGCAATCGTGTGTCGGTCTTCATGGAAGTCGAAGGGCTCGGCGACTATCTGCCGAAGTACGCGGGCAACCTCGACATCATGACCGCCGCCGCGGCCGCCACGGCCGAGCGTTTCGCCGAACAGATGCTGGCCGCGACGGCCGCTACCGCTTGAGTTGAGGAGCCACGCAATGTCACTTGCAGGCAAGAAGATCACCGTCCACGACATGTCGCTGCGCGACGGGATGCACCCGAAGCGCCACCAGATCACGCTCGACCAGATGCGCAACATCGCGCGCGGGCTCGACGCGGCCGGCGTGCCGCTGATCGAGGTCACGCACGGCGACGGGCTCGGCGGCGCATCGGTCAACTACGGGTTCCCCGCGCATACCGACGAGGCGTACCTGAGCGCCGTGATTCCGGAGCTGAAGCAGGCGAAGGTGTCGGCGCTGCTGCTGCCGGGCATCGGCACCGTCGAGCACCTGCGCATGGCGCACGAACTCGGCGTCGGCACGATCCGGGTCGCGACGCACTGCACCGAGGCCGACGTGTCGGAGCAGCACATCGGCCTCGCACGCACGCTCGGGCTCGATACGGTCGGCTTCCTGATGATGGCGCACATGTCGTCGCCGGAGCAGCTCGTCGTGCAGGCGAAGCTGATGGAATCGTACGGCGCGAACTGCATCTACATCACCGATTCGGCCGGCCACATGCTGCCCGACGACGTGACCGCGCGCATCAGCCAGGTGCGCGACGCGCTGAAGCCGGAGACGGAACTCGGCTTCCACGGCCACCACAACCTCGCGATGGGCGTCGCGAATTCGGTCGCAGCGGTGGCCGCCGGCGCGAACCGGATCGACGCGGCCGCGGCCGGCCTCGGCGCCGGTGCGGGCAACACGCCGATGGAAGTGTTCGTCGCGGTGTGCGACCGGATGGGGATCGAAACAGGCGTCGACGTGTTCGCGATCTCGGACGTCGCCGAGGATCTCGTCGTGCCGATCATGGACGCGCCGATCCGCCTCGACCGCGACGCGCTGACGCTCGGCTATGCGGGCGTCTACTCGTCGTTCCTGCTGTTCGCGAAGCGCGCGGAAGCGAAGTACGGGATTCCCGCGCGCGACATCCTCGTCGAGCTGGGCCGGCAACGGCTCGTCGGCGGGCAGGAAGACATGATCGAAGATGCGGCACTGACGATGGTGCGGGCGCGGGAGGTGGCGGCGTAATCGACGTACTCGAAGCGGTATCGGGTTGCATCGCCCGATACCGCGTCGATCATGTGGAACGGGGCGCGATGCGCCCCGTTTCTTTTCTGAGTGCGCCGGTTATTGCACCGGCTCCGCCGACGGCATCGCGAACGTCCCTTGCAGCACGCTGCCGGTCGGTTCGTAGGCACGCGCGAACAGCGTGAACGGCCGGCCGTCGGCCGGCGTCGGCAGCCAGTTCGCCGCCGACGCGCCATCGGGGCGCGCCGCCTGCAGCACGATGTCGATACTGCCGTCCGGATTGACTGTCAGGCCGCGCGTGCGGCTGCTGATCTGGTAGCGGCCGATCGGATTGGCATTCAGGAACTGGCCATCCGGGTCGACCGCATACAGCGACACCGACCAGAATGCGTTCGACGGAATCCCGCCCGGCGGCAGGCGCAACCGATAGCGGCGGCTGCCGAGCAACGGCTGCGCGTGCGCGTCGCGGAACGTGATCCAGTAATTGGCTTCGTCGCGGCTCACGCCGAGAATCCCCATCCCCATCGCCAGGGCGAGCGCACGCAACGGGTAGTCGCGCTGTTCGGTCGTGCCGAGCTTCGAACCCGGCGGGTTGTAGTTGATCCAGCCGTGCGATCCTGCCGCGGCGAGGTAGGTCTTCACGAACTGCTGCTCGAGCGCCGGATAGGCCTCCTTCCACGCCGCGCGGACATCGTCCGGCAGTCGATCCCACGCACATTCGGCACCGCAGATGCCGATGCGGCGATACCGTTCGACCAGCGCGCGGTCGTGCGCGGGCGGCGGATCGAGCGCGAGCATCTGGTTCGCGATCGCGACGAAGTTCTGCGCATCGTCGTCGCGCGGCTGAATGCGTGACGGGCCATGCGTGCTCACGTCCGCGGCGGCACTTTCGGGCGTGATGCGGAACCCGTCCTGCACGGCATTGGCGGCCGCGAGATCGGCCGGCCCGTCAACCGCGACACGCAGGTTGACGTACACGTCGTTGGCCGGCGCACGAACCAGCCGCACGCCATCCGGAACGGCCCCCTTCCAGCCGGGCCCGACCAGCAGGTAATGCTGCGGCGCGGTGCCTGTCGTGCGGTGCCCCGCATAGAAAAACGTGTTCGAGTAGAAATCGATCAGCGTCAGGACCGTATAGCGCCCGGCTGTGTCGGGCGTATCGATCGTGACCGGGCCGCGCGCGAGATCGATCCAGGCGGTCGAATACAACGCGTCGACGATCGGCGAATTGGCCCACCGGTCGTCGGGCGTGGCGATCTCGCGCGCGTGTGCGAACCGGTTCAACGTCGTGCTGGTACGCGCGCCGGTCGTTTCCAGCGCCGTCCAGCGGTACTGCGACAGCTTGAACAGCGGAAACGCGTAGTCGTAGGCTTCGCGGATCAGCGCGCCGGTTGCCGGCTCGTCCGCGCGCGCGGCCGGCGCGGACAGCATGGCCGACAACGCGAGCGCGGCGGCACAAACGATGCGCCTGGCCAGTGGACGACGGGGGAAAGGCGCGTAGCCGGAGAACGGGGCCGAACCTGGCGGCTTGCGGGCGGACAGTGTCATGCGGATCCTCTGTCGATGGTGACGGGGGCGGGAGTGGCGCATACGCGCCGTGACAGACCCTATCGCCCGTGTATCGGCGCCGAATCGTCCGATCGGATGAACGACTGCCCGGCATGAACCGTGCGCATCACCCCGCCCGGCTTACCTGATGCAGCGCCTGCTGACACCACGCTGTCAGCAGCCACGGCGCAGCATGAATCGAACGACGTTCAAGGAGCGACCTATCGTGCCGAATTCGGGTCATCTCACACCGGCCGCCTGCGCCACCACCGAACGGCGCGGGATGACGCTGCTGACCCTGTGCCTCGCGGTGCTCGTCGCTCAGGTCGACACGGCCGTCGTCAATCTCGCGACGCGTGCGATCGGCGACTATTTCCACGCGGGCGTGGGCGCATTGCAATGGGTCGTCGACAGTTACAACCTCACTTACGCGGTGCTGCTGCTGACTGGCGGGCTGCTTGCCGACCTGCACGGCCGGCGCCGCCTCTTCATCGCGGGTACGGCCCTCTTCACCGTCGCGTCGCTGCTGTGCGCGCTCGCACCATCGGTATCGGTGTTGATCGCCGCCCGCGCGCTGGCCGGTGTCGGCGCGGCGCTGCTGCTGCCGGCGTCGCTCGCGATCGTGCGCGTGGTGTGGCGCGACCCGGTCGAGCGTGGCCGCGCGCTCGGCATCTGGGCCGCGTGCAACGGCGTGGCGATGGCGATCGGCCCGACGCTCGGCGGCGTGCTGATCCGGCACTTCGGCTGGCGCAGCATCTTCTTCGTCGTCGTACCGCTGAGCGTCGCCGCGATGCTGCTCGCGATCCCGGCGGTGCCCGAGTCGTCCGATCCGCGCGGCCGGCACGTCGACGTCGGTGCGCAAGTCACGGGCGCGCTCGCGCTCAGCGCGCTGGCCTATGCGGCGATCGTGTTCCGCGATTCACCGGCTGCGTGCGCGCTCGCGGGCGGCGTCGCGATCGCTTCGCTCGTGGCATTCGTCGCGATCGAACGGCGTCACGGCGCGGCCGCGCTCGTGCCGCTCGAACTCTTCCGGATCGGCGCGTTTCGCGGCGCGATCGCCGCGACCACCGGCATGACGTTCGGGATGTACGGCGTGCTGTTCCTGCTGCCGCTCTTCTGGCAAGGCGCCGGCCGCCTCGATTCGACCGGCGCGGGCCTCGCGCTGCTGCCGATGGCGCTCGTGTTCGTTTTCGTCTCGCCGTGGTCGGGGCCGTTGTCCGAGCGCATCGGCGCGCGTGCGGCCACAGCCGGCGGTGTCGCCCTGATCGCGAGCGGGCTCGCGACGATCGGCACGTCAGCCGGTTCGTCGAGCCTGCTCGGCGCCGAACTCGGGCTCGCGTTGACGGGGCTCGGCATGGGGATCGCGACGGGCCCGTTGATGACCGTCGCGGTCGGCGCAGTCGACGCCGCGCGGTCGGGCACCGCGAGCGCGCTCGTCAATGTCGCGCGCATGACCGGCGCAACGCTCGGCATCGCCGTGC
>NZ_JAAGPE010000086.1:0-32879 GCF_017104605.1 Burkholderia sp. Ac-20384
TGCTGCCGATCAGCCCCGTCACCACGATGCCGACGCCGGGCCCCGCGTAGATCACCCCGCTCCACTCCGGCGCATGCAGTTCGGCCAGGCGCCGCAGCCCCCATTGCGACACGAACACGAACGTCCATGCGCTGACGACGCCCGCGACGAAGCGCACCGCGAGCCACACGGGCAGCAGGTGGCCGACGCCCATCGCCGCAGTGAGCAGCACAGTGGCCACGAGCCCGATGCGCACCATGCGCGCGGGCGCCACCCGCAGCGCGGCGCAACTGACCGCGCCGACGAAGTAGCCCGCGTAGTTCGCCGACGCAAGCCAGCCGCCGGCCTTCAGGCCGATCGAGCCGTCCGCGAGCATCAGCGGCAACAAGGGCGTGAACGCAAAGCGGCCGACGCCCAGCACGACCGCGAGGCCGACCATGCAGGCCAATGCGGCCGTGCGGGCGCGGCGGTCGGCATCATCGACGGGGGACGCGCCGGCGGCGGCAGTCGGGGCGATCGGGGCGTTCGAGCGGGACATGGCGGCATGGGCCGGCGTTCAACGCGCCGGCCGGATCGGAAATCGGAATGCTTCCATCCTAGCTTGACCAAACGTTCTCGAAAAATGAATAATTGAGAATCCACCCATCGCTCGGAGAGAATCATGGACCTGGCGGCATTGGCGATTTTCCGGGCCGTGGTGCGCGAGAACGGCGTGACGCGCGCGGCGGCCAAGCTCAATCGCGTGCAGTCGAACGTCACGACGCGCATCAAGCAACTCGAGGAAGAGCTCGGTGCGGCGCTGTTCGTGCGCGACGGCCGCCGGCTCGTGCTGACGCCGGCCGGGCACACGTTGCTGCCGTATGCGGAACGCCTGCTCGCGCTCGCGGACGAGGCACGCGACGCGGTGCGCGAGGACACGCCGCGCGGGCGGCTGCGGCTCGGCACGATGGAAAGCACGGCTGCGAGCCGCCTGCCGACCGTGCTCGCGCGCTATCACCACGCGTGGCCCGACGTGTCGCTCGAACTGCTGACGGGCACGACGGGCTGGCTGATCGACCGCGTGCGCGACTTCGAGATCGACGCCGCGCTGTTTGCGCGCCCGCCCGCGCCGGACACGCTGCCCGACACGTTCGAGACGGTGCCGGTGTTCCGCGAGGACCTGGTGCTGCTCACCCCGCGCGGTCATCCGCCGGTGCGCACGCCGCGCGACGTGATCCTGCCGACGCTGATCGCATTCGAGCGCGGCTGCACGTATCGCAAGTACGTCGAGCAGTGGTACGCGGCGCACGGCGTCAAGCCGGCGCGCGTGCTCGAACTCGGGTCGTATCACGCGATCGTCGCGTGCGTCGCGGCGGGTGCCGGCATCGCGGTCGCGCCGCGTTCGGTGCTCGACCTGCAGCCCGAGACCGGCAACATCACCGCGCACGTGATCCCCGAACTGGAAGGCATCGATACGCTGCTCGCGTGGCGGCAGGGCTATGCGTCGGCGGCGCTGGCCGCGTTACGCGATGCATTGAGCGACGCGGCCGCACGGCAGCCGGACGGTGCGGCGCAGCCGCCGGTTACCGTGCCGGCCTGAATCGTCGGGCGGCCGGCATTCATTGTTCCGGCGTACCAACAAAAAGACCCGACCGGCATGTGCCGATCGGGTCTTCTTCATTTCACGCGATGCCGCAATCAAGCGACATCACATCGGTCGGAACGATCAGAGACGCTCTTCGACCCAACCCTTCACGCCAGCCAGCGCGCCCGGCAGGTTCGCCGGCTCGGTGCCGCCTGCCTGCGCCATGTCCGGACGGCCGCCGCCCTTGCCGCCGACCTGCTGCGCGACGAAGTTCACGAGCTCGCCGGCCTTGACCTTCTTGCTCGCGTCGGGCGTGACACCCGCGATCAGGCTGACCTTGCCGCTTTCGACGGCTGCCAGCACGATCGCCGCGCTCTTCAGCTTGTCCTTCAGCTTGTCGACCGTTTCGCGCAGCGTCTTCGCGTCGGCGCCTTCGAGCGTCGCGGCCAGCACGAACACACCACCGATTTCGACGGCCTGCTGCGCGAGCTCGTCGCCCTGGCTCGATGCGAGCTTCGACTTCAGCGCGCCCAGTTCCTTCTCGAGCGACTTCACCTGGTCCTGCACCTGCGCGATACGCTGCGTGAGTTCCGACGGCTGCGCCTTCAGCGCAGCCGCGGCTTCGTTCACGCGCGCGTCGAGTTCCTGCACGTAGCGCACCGCGTTGTCGCCGGTGATCGCCTCGACACGGCGGATGCCGGCCGCGACGCCGCCTTCGACGACGATCTTGAAGAAGCCGATGTCGCCGCTGCGGCTCACGTGCGTGCCGCCGCACAGTTCGCGCGAGAAGCCGAGGTCGAGCACGCGCACTTCATCGCCGTACTTCTCGCCGAACAGCGCCATCGCGCCGCCCTTCACCGCTTCGTCGTACGGCATCACGCGCACGATGCCCGGCGCGTTCGCGAGGATTTCGTTGTTGACGATCTGCTCGACGCGACGGATTTCGTCGTCGGTCATCGGCGCGTTGTGCGCGAAGTCGAAACGGGTCTTTTCCGCATCGACCAGCGAACCCTTCTGCTGCACGTGCGCGCCGAGCACTTCGCGCAGCGCCTTGTGCATCAGGTGGGTGGCCGAGTGGTTGCGCTGCGTGCGGGCGCGGCGATGCGCGTCGATTTCCGCGCGCAGCACGTCGCCGACCTTCAGCGTGCCCTGCTCCAGCGTGCCGTGGTGGCCGATCACGTCGGCCTGCACCTTCAGCGTATCGGCCACCGCGAAGCGCGTCGCGGCGTTCGCGAGCACGCCCTGGTCGCCGACCTGGCCGCCCGATTCCGCGTAGAACGGCGTGTGGTCGAGCACGACGACCGCATCCTGGCCGGTCTTCACTTCGTTGACCGACGAACCGTCGACGTACAGCGCGACGATCTTCGCGTCGTCGAACGCGATTTCCTCATAGCCGTGGAACGTGGTCTTCGCGCCCGTGTATTCGAGGCCCTGCGCGGCCTTGAACTTGCCGGCCGCACGCGCCTGCTCGCGCTGGCGCGCCATCGCGTCGTCGAATGCCGGCTCGTCGACCGTCATCCCGCGCTCGCGGCACACGTCGGCCGTGAGGTCGAGCGGGAAGCCGTAGGTGTCGTGCAGCTTGAACGCGAGCTCGCCGTCGAGCACCTTGCCGCCCTTCGCTTCGACGTCGGCCAGCGCGCCTTCGAGGATCGACATGCCGTGCTCGATCGTCTCGAAGAAGCGCTCTTCTTCCTGGCGCAGCACGTCGGTCACGCGCTGTTCGGCTTCCTTCAGCTCCGGATACGCGACGCCCATCTCGGCGACGAGGTCGGCCACCAGCTTGTGGAAGAACGAACCCTTGCGGCCGAGCTTGTAGCCGTGGCGGATCGCGCGGCGCACGATCCGGCGCAGCACGTAGCCGCGGCCTTCGTTGCCGGGAATCACGCCGTCGACGATCAGGAACGAGCATGCGCGGATGTGATCGGCGATCACCTTCAGCGAGTTGTTCGTGAGGTCGCTGATTTCGGTCACGCGCGCGGCGGCCTTGATCAGGTTCTGGAACAGGTCGATCTCGTAGTTGCTGTGCACGTGCTGCAGCACCGCGGCGAGACGCTCGAGGCCCATGCCGGTGTCGACCGACTGCTTCGGCAGGCGCGTCATGTTGCCCTGCGCGTCGCGGTTGAACTGCATGAACACGAGGTTCCAGATCTCGATGTAGCGATCGCCGTCTTCTTCAGGCGACCCCGGCGGGCCGCCCCACACGTCCGGGCCGTGGTCGTAGAAGATTTCGGTACACGGGCCGCACGGGCCGGTGTCGCCCATCGTCCAGAAGTTGTCCGATGCGTAGCGCGCGCCCTTGTTGTCGCCGATGCGGATGATGCGCTCGGTCGGCACGCCGACTTCCTTCGCCCAGATGTCGTAGGCCTCGTCGTCTTCCTGGTACACGGTGACCCACAGCTTGTCCTTCGGCAGCTGGTAGACCGTGGTCAGCAGCTCCCACGCGAACTTGATCGCGTCGTGCTTGAAGTAGTCGCCGAACGAGAAGTTGCCGAGCATCTCGAAGAACGTGTGGTGACGCGCCGTGTAGCCGACGTTCTCGAGGTCGTTGTGCTTGCCGCCCGCACGCACGCTGCGCTGCGCCGTCGTGGCGCGCGAGTACGGACGCGGATCCGTGCCGAGGAACACGTCCTTGAACTGGACCATGCCCGAGTTCGTGAACATCAGCGTGGGGTCGTTACCGGGCACGAGGCTCGACGAGCGGACGATCGTGTGGCCCTTCGATTCGAAGAATTTGAGGAATTTCTCGCGGATTTCGGCAGCTTTCATGGCGTGCGGGGACAGTCTGGCAAAGACGGCTTCAAACGCCGGCGCCCTTGTCGGGGCGCGCGGCGGCATGGATTCGGAAACGATCGATTATACGGGATCGGGGCCGGCTTCCGGGCAAAGCGCCGGAAAGCGGCTCGGCCATCCGGCCGTGCCGGGTGGGCCACCCACGGGGCCGATTCGCCTTAAGATGCTCGGCATGCCAACCGGCCTTGCCCGACAAGGCCAGCCATGAAAGGAGACGATTCGACGATGGGTGCCCTGAGCCATATCCGCGTGCTGGACCTCACCCGCGTGCTCGCGGGCCCGTGGTGCGCGCAGACGCTTGCCGATTTCGGCGCGGACGTGATCAAGGTCGAGCGCCCGGGCGCCGGCGACGACACGCGCCATTGGGGGCCGCCGTACCTGAAGGATGCGGACGGCGCGGATACCGCCGAGGCCGCGTACTACCTCGCGGCGAACCGCAACAAGCGCTCGGTGACGGTCGACATCGCGACGCCCGAAGGCCAGCAGATCGTGCGCGAGCTTGCCGCGCAAAGCGACGTCGTGCTCGAGAACTACAAGGTCGGCCAGTTGAAGAAATACGGGCTCGATTACGACTCGCTGCGCGCGGTGAAGCCCGATCTCGTCTACTGCTCGGTCACCGGCTTCGGCCAGACGGGCCCGTATGCGCACCGCGCGGGCTACGACTTCATCATCCAGGGCATCGGCGGCTTCATGAGCATCACCGGCGAGCGCGACGGCGAGCCGGGCGGCGGCCCGCAGAAGGCCGGTGTCGCGATCGCCGACCTCGCGACCGGCCTCTACTCGACGATCGCGGTACTCGCCGCGCTCGCGCACCGCGACCGGACCGGCGCAGGCCAGTACATCGACATGGCGCTGCTCGACGTGCAGGTCGCGCTGCTCGCGAACATGAACACCAACTTCCTCGCGAGCGGCAAGCCGCCAGTGCGCTGGGGCAACGCGCATCCGAACATCGTGCCGTACCAGACGTTCCAGACGCGCGACGGCTGGATCATCGTCGCGGTCGGCAACGACGGCCAGTTCCGCAAGTTCGTCGAGGCCGGCGGCCAGCCCGAACTGGCGGACGACGAGCGTTTCGCGACGAATCCGTCGCGCGTGCGCCACCGCGACACGCTGGTGCCGATCCTCGCGGAAATGGTGAGGGCGCGCGACAAGGCCGACTGGATCGGTGCGCTCGAAGCGGCCGGCGTGCCGTGCGGGCCGATCAACGATCTCGACGAGGTGTTCGACAACGAGCAGGTGGTCGCGCGCGGGATGCAGGTGTCGCTGCCGCACCCGTGCGGCGCGGACGCGAAGCTCGTGCGCAACCCGATCCGGATGAGCGCGACGCCGCCCGACGCGCGCACGGCCCCGCCGCTGCTCGGCGCGCAGACCGACGACGTGCTGCGCGACATGCTCGGCTACGACGACGCGAAGATCGCCGCGCTGCGGGCGAAACAGGCGATCTGAACGCGGGAGTTGGCGCGGGTGCGGGCGGGCTGGCCATGTCGGCGGTAGCGGCCACAGCCACCGCCCCGCCCTGCGCTGTCAATCGCCGCGAGCGAGCGCGTCGAGCCAGCCGCGCGCCTCGGGCCAGTCGCCGAGCCCGCTGTCCGCGTTGATGTGGCCGCGCGGGCCGATATCGTGGAATACGCTGCCCCACGCGTTCGCGCAGGTGCGGGCGAACGCGAGCGAGCCATACGGATCGTCGCTGCTGGCGACGACGCAGGTCGGAAACGGTAGTCGTTCGTATGGCACGGGCCCGAAGCCATGCGCGTCGGCCGGAAACGCGGGACCGTCGGGATCAGGCAACGCGACGAGCAATGCGCCGCGCACTTTCGCGAGCGCGGCCGGGCGCGCATAACGCGTCGCCCACCACGCGGTGGTCAGCGTGCCGAGGCTGTGACCGGCAATCAGCACCGGCCCGCGCGCGGCTTCGACCGCGCGGTCGAGTGCGAGGCACCAGCCGTTGCGGAGCGCACTATCCCAGTCGGGCATCGCAACGCGCGAGAAACGTGCATCGGCACGCTCCCAGCGGCTCTGCCAGTGAAGCGGGCCCGAATTGGCGTAGCCCGGCAGGACGAGAACGGGGAATCGGCTCATGGAAAGTGCGTCGACGAGTGAAATCGTTATGGTGCGTCGGCGCAGTGTCGCACACCCGTTCCTCCCTGATGCTGCCTGTCTGATACCGGAAGGATGTGCGTGGGGTCGGAACGCGTTGAGCACCGCGTCGCGACCGGACGACAAGCCGCCGTGCAGGCGGCTCGCGTCATGTCATCGGTCAGCGCACGTTCGCGCCGACGATACCGCCTGCCGCTGCGCCGGCGACCGTGCCGAGCGGGCCGCCCGTCACCAGGTAGCCGAGCGCGCCGCCCGCGGCCGCGCCGATACCGGCATTGCGCTGCGTATGCGTCATGGCGCACGCGCCGAGTTGCGACAGGGCCGCGACGATCACCGCGGTACGAACGATAAACGTGGTCTTCTTCATCATGATTTTTAGTTTCCTCCCGCTGCGCGGCAACCCGAACGGCGGCATTGAATCGGTGAAGCCATCATAGGCAACGCCAAACGGCCCGAGCAATCCGATTTACGTCGTGTTACAGCCGACACAATATCGAGATAATCGGTCGAAACCCGCCCCCGCCATGCTGCAAGCCGCGCGGGACGGACCCCGGTCAGGTAGAATCACGGGATTAAACCGGCGCGACGCGCGCGCCGACACAACCTGACGCCATCCGCATGAGCACCGAACGCAACGACGCCCCCGCGGCTTCCAATTTCATCCGCAACATCATCGACGACGACAACCGCACCGGCAAATGGAGCGGCCGCGTCGAGACGCGCTTTCCGCCCGAGCCGAACGGCTATCTGCACATCGGGCACGCCAAGAGCATCTGCCTGAACTTCAGCGTCGCGCGCGACTATGGTGGCGTGTGCCACCTGCGCTTCGACGATACGAACCCGGAAAAGGAAAGCGTCGAGTACGTCGATTCGATCGTCGACGCGGTGCGCTGGCTCGGCTTCGACTGGCGCAAGGACGCGGTCGATCACCAGTACTTCGCGAGCGACTACTACGACAAGCTGTACGAGTTCGCCGAGTTGCTGATCCAGCGCGGCCGTGCGTATGTCGACAGCCAGAGCGCCGATGAAATGCGCGCGAACCGCGGCTCGCTGACGGAAGGCGGCAAGCCGTCGCCGTTCCGCGAGCGCACGCCGGAAGAAAACCTCGACCTGTTCCGCCGCATGAAGGCCGGCGAGTTCAAGGAAGGCGAGCACGTGCTGCGCGCGAAGATCGACATGGCTTCGCCGAACATGAACATGCGCGACCCGGTGATCTACCGGATCCGCTATGCGCACCACTACCGCACCGGCGACGCATGGTGCGTGTACCCGATGTACGACTACACGCACTGCATCTCGGATGCGCTCGAAGGCATCACGCATTCGCTGTGCACGCTCGAATTCGAGGATCACCGCCCGCTGTACGACTGGGTGCTGAACGAACTCGCGGAAGCCGGCATGTTCACGCGCCCACTGCCGCAACAGATCGAATTCTCGCGACTGAACCTCACGTACGCGATCACCAGCAAGCGCAAGCTGCTGCAGCTCGTGACCGAAGGCCACGTCGACGGCTGGGACGACCCGCGGATGCCGACGATCGTCGGCGTGCGCCGCCGCGGATTCACGCCGGAGAGCATCCACCTGTTCTGCGAGCGGATCGGCGTGACGAAGATCGACTCGTGGATCGACATGAGCATCTTCGAAGGCGCGCTGCGCGACGACCTCGACGACAAGGCCGCGCGCACGGTCGCCGTGCTCGATCCGCTGAAGCTCGTGATCGACAACTACCCGGAAGACCTCGAGGAAGCGTGCACGGCACCCGTGCACCCGCACCACCCGGATCGCGGCGTGCGCACGTTCCCGATCTCGCGCGAGCTGTGGATCGAGCGCGAGGACTTCGTCGAGAACCCGCCGAAGGGCTATTTCCGCCTGTTCCCGGGCAACAAGGTGCGTCTGCGCTACGGCTACGTGATCGAGTGCACGGGCTTCGACAAGGACGCCGACGGCAACGTGACGGCCGTGCACTGCAACTACTTCCCGGACAGCAAGTCGGGTACCGAAGGCGCGAACACGTACAAGGTCAAGGGCAACATCCACTGGGTCAGCGCGAAGCATGCGCAACCGGCCGAAGTGCGGATCTACGACCGCCTGTTCAAGGAGCCGCATCCGGACGCGGGCGGCGCGAACTTCCTCGAGGCGCTGAATCCCGATTCGAAGAAGATCGTGCAGGCATATATCGAACCGGGCAACGACGACATCGCACCGGAAACGCGCCTGCAGTTCGAGCGTCACGGCTACTTCGTGGCGGATCGTGTCGATTCGAAGCCGGGCAAGCCGGTGTTCAACCGGATCGTCGGGCTGCGCGACAGCTGGGGCAAGCCGGCGTAACGGCGTGCTTCGCCTGACGCTAAAGAACCGGCCTTCGTGGCCGGTTTTTTATTGACGTATCTACTCGCGGCGACTCCGCACCGTTCACTCAACCTGCCCAGGTCACGCCGCTCCGCGAAGCAATCAACGTTGCGCCACACGTGGTTGTATCGCCATCGCGAACGGGGGCCTTTCCGTTGGACCGCATGCCGCTTCCAGAAGCCTGAAGCGAAACCAGGCCATGTAGGGGACATTGCAGTGTGTCGCCTTGGCCAGCAACGGGAATACCGTTGGCCGTAAAACCGGTTGTTGCCGTTTGCACCGTACCACCGTGGCTGCTGGTGTCACCCAGGACAATCAGGGAGCGGGTCATCGTTTTACCTCGCGTGGATTCGTGGAGTTACCGGGTGCCTGGTCATCATTCGCTTCTGCTGACGCATCGCCCTTCTCGTCGGGCTGCAATACCTTGTTGCGAGGCTTGCGTGCGCGGCGAGGCCTGGGCTTCGTCACGGGCGGTGGTGGCCAGTCGGCTGCCGTGGATAGCGGAGGCACCGGTTTTCCGGGCAGGCCCGCCTCACGGATGTTGCGTGGCCAGCGTGGCTCCCAGCCCAGCAACAACGAAATCCAGTGCAAGGTGGCGTGGAGGAGCATCACCGGCGACAGCAGCACCGTCCACAGCAGCACGCCTCGCGTCAATCCTCCGCGCCAAAACGGTTTGAAGAAACTCCACGGCGCCTGAAGCGACAGCCAGGGCCACGGCACCTTGCCGAGCAGCTTCTTCGGTCGCGGCACCGACTGCGGTCCCTCCTCCATGTAACGGCGGATGAACTCCCACAGGTTGACGATATCGCTCGTGCCATTCGCCACTTTGCCGACGAACATGATGTGGAAATACGGCAAGCCCGTCATGTCGTTGGTCCAGGCCAGCATCAGTTGGGTGCCGGTTCCTCGCCATTCGGGAAGGCCCACCGCGGGTTCCGGGGAGACCTGGTCCCAGGCCAAGGTCGCAAGACCACCGGCATAGCCGGGGTGATGCAGGTACACCTGCTGAGTCACGCGGTTGAAGCGGATGAGCAGACGGCGTTGGACGAAGTTTTCCAGCCGGATGAAGCGCCAGAGGAATTTGTACACTGTAAAGCAAACACCAGCGAGGAATGAAGGATAAACCAGTGAATCCAAGTAAACAAAAGCCATGGCTTTTTCCTGAGTCCAATAATCAACCCCAGTAAACCATACCGTTAAAAGACCAAAACTAAATGGCCCAAGAATCCAAAATATAGATATCACTATTAGCGAAAAAACAGTAATTGAACCTCGCCTATCTTGCAGCGCGCCTGCATAGAGCTCGATGTACGTATCATTGAAGGCATATATTGAGCCGTCCGCACATGGACACTCACTTACGCGATCGCAAATACCTGGAAGCGACTTACCTCCTTCCTCTCGATCCGCTTTTTCTTTTTTGAGCGCGCGAGCCATATTGGCTTCCAGTTCGCCACGCCCCCTGGGATCGTTCTGTATTGCCCATATTCCGCGTTCTATGAAGTACATTAATTCCCCGCACCAATTCCTCAGACAGAGCAACTTGCTCCTCTTCTACGATTGGATTCGCTTGTCAAATTCGTTCTCGCATGCTCACGCACATGTCGTCACCGCACCGACGTGAACCGGAGGTTTGCCGTCACCGGCCGGCATGGTCGACGCAGAGACCTTCACGACATCGTCAGTGTTCTTGGCTTTGCGAGACTTGCGTGGCCGGCGAGGTTTAGGCTTCGCCACGGGCGGTGGCGGCCAGTCGGCGGCAGTGGACAGCGGAGGCACCGGCTTTCCGGGCAGGCCTGCCTCACGGATGATGCGTGGCCAGCGTGGCTCCCAGCCCAGCAACAACGAAATCCAGTGCAAGGTGGCGTGGAGGAGCATCACCGGCGACAGCAGCACCGTCCACAGCAGCACGCGTCGCGTCAATCCTCCGCGCCAAAACGGTTTGAAGAAACTCCACGGCGCCTGAAGGGACAGCCAGGGCCACGGCACCTTGCCGAGCAGCTTCTTCGGTCGCGGCACCGACTGCGGTCCCTCCTCCATGTAACGGCGGATGAACTCCCACAGGTTGACGATATCGCTCGTGCCATTCGCCACTTTGCCGACGAACATGATGTGGAAATACGGCAAGCCCGTCATGTCGTTGGTCCAGGCCAGCATCAGTTGGGTGCCGGTTCCGCGCCATTCGGGAAGGCCCACCGCGGGTTCCGGGGAGACCTGGTCCCAGGCCAAGGTCGCAAGACCACCGGCATAGCCGGGGCGATGCAGGTACACCTGTCGAGTCACGCGGTTGAAGCGGATGAGCAGGCGGCGTTGGACGAAGTTTTCCAGCCGGATGAAGCGCCAGAGGAATTTGTGCACAGCAAAGCAAGCGCCAGCGAGGAATAAAGGGCGAACCAAAGAGTCAAAATAAATGAAAGCCGAGGCCTTTTCGTGCGGCCAATAATAATCAACGCCCGTGAACCAAACCGTCAAAAGCTCAAGACTAAGCTCACCCGTCACCCAAAATATACACATTAACTGAAGCGTAATTGCCGTAACCAATCCTCGCCTATCTTGCAGCGCGCCCGCATAGAGCTCGATGTACGTATCATTGAAGGCATATATTGAGCCGTCCGCACACGGACACTCACTCACGCGATCGCGAATACCTGGAAGCGATTCACCTCCTTTCTCTCGATCCGCTTTTTCTTTTTTTAGAGCACGAGCCATATTAGCCTCCAGCTCCCCTCGCCCTTCGGGATCATTCTGGATCGCCCAGACTCCACGTTCTATAAAGTACATAGTTTCCCCGCGCGCGTTCCTCAGATAGAGCAGCCTGCTCCTATTCTTCGATTGGATTCGCTTGTCGAATTCGTTCCCGCATGCTCACGCACTTATCGCCACAGCACCGATGTGAACCGGATCTCGTTTTTCGAGTGAATGCCTCGAAGTTAGTCATCAGGTGGTTTGCCGTCGCCGACCGGAGCGGTCGACACTGATGCCTTCGCGTCCTCTTCGGTGTTCTTGGCTTTGCGGGACTTGCGTGGCCGGCGAGGTTTAGGCGTCGCCACAGGCGGTGGCGGCCAGTCGGCGGCAGTGGACAGCGGAGGCACCTGTTTTCCGGGCAGGCCTGCCTCGCGGATGATGCGTGGCCAGCGTGGCTCCCAGCCCAGCAACAACGAAATCCAGTGCAAGGTGGCGTGGAGGAGCATCACCGGCGACAGCAGCACCGTCCACAGCAGCACGCGTCGCGTCAATCCTCCGCGCCAAAACGGTTTGAAGAAACTCCACGGCGCCTGAAGGGACAGCCAGGGCCACGGCACCTTGCCGAGCAGCTTCTTCGGTCGCGGCACCGACTGCGGTCCCTCCTCCATGTAACGGCGGATGAACTCCCACAGGTTGACGATATCGCTCGTGCCATTCGCCACTTTGCCGACGAACATGATGTGGAAATACGGCAAGCCCGTCATGTCGTTGGTCCAGGCCAGCATCAGTTGGGTGCCGGTTCCTCGCCATTCGGGAAGGCCCACCGCGGGTTCCGGGGAGACCTGATCCCAGGCCAAGGTCGCAAGACCACCTGCATAGCCCGGGCGATGCAGGTACACCTGTCGAGTCACGCGGTTGAAGCGGATAAGCAGACGGCGTTGGACGAAATTTTCCAACCGGATGAAGCGCCAGAGTAATTTGTACACTACCCCAAAGATCCCAATAACATACAGCACAAGGGAAACAGATGTAATATAGTTCATAGCAACGGCTGGCCTTTCCATCCAATAATGGACACCCGTAAACCAGACTGTACCCAGCTCAATGGTTAATTTCCCTAAGATCCAGATAATTGAGCCCATCATCAGTGTCAGAACAGTAAGTCCCCCTCGCTTGTCTTGCAGCGCACCTGCATAGAGTTCGATGTAGGTATCATTAAAAGCGTAAATTGAACCATCCGCGCACGGGCACTCGCTTACCCGATCATGAATTTCAGGAAGCGATTTACCCCCTTCCTCCCTTTCCATTTTTTCTTTTTTGAGTGCGCGAACCATATTGGCTTCCAGTTCATCACGCTCCCTGGGATCGTTCTGTATCGCCCAGATTCCACGTTCTATGAAGTACATCTATTTCACCGCATTGAAAGCTTGATATAGACCAATCAGTTCTTTTTCTTCGTTTTCGAATGGTTTCCAAAAACTTTTTGAACCACGTTTACCGAAACAGCTGTGTGCACACCAGTTCTCCATCTCGTCTGGCGTGATAGTCCAGATGGTCACTGCTACAAGGACGCCAATGGCCGTCGCCCAGCCTAGCGCCACCCCCAGCATGGCGGCTACTTCCGGAACTGCCAGTGTCGCTGACCAGCGAATCAGCGGGGGTAGAATCAAGCGCAAGAGGGTTCGCTGTGTGTTCTGTAGCAGCCAACGCAGGTAGGCACCAGAGGCGGATAACGACAGCATTGAGGCTAAGGCTGTAATTGCTGCCGAAACTGTTGCTTGCGCAAGATATGCATAAGCTAGGACGTAGCGATCTTGGCTAAGGGCGGTTGCCACATCCACTCCTGCCAACACAGTAGATATCCCTCCACCCACTGTCGCCAACAACCCACCAAACAACTTCATCCCACCCAACGCAATCGAAGCCCCCCGCCCCACGACGGTGGAAGGCGCATACCGAGCCGCCACCGACTCGATTCCGGTTGCCGCCAGTTCGAACCCCGCTGCCGCGGTTACCAATCCTGCCGCGGTCAATTCCGCGTATTCCTTGCTCCCCTTGTCGGAGCCAGCCGCTTTGGTCAGCAGGGCAATCGACTCGACGAGCGCAACGATGACGCCTGCGCGAACCTTGTAGAACTGGCCGCTCCCTCCGTTCTGGAATTCGTTGGCCAATGTATTGCGTACGCCAGCGATGTGCGAGTTCACCTGACCTGCCACCCGTGCTTCGCTGGCGGTTTGGCCTGCCGCAGCCAGTTGCTCCAGGCGCAGGCGCGTGACGCTTCTCCCCAGGTTGGCATGGATGAAACCCAACATCGGAACCAACAGATTGCGGTCGGCGGCATTGTGAGGAAAAAGCTTGAACAGGTATTGATGCGCCTGGGCGAACAGCGTGAGCGAACGACTGAGTCTGTCCGCGCCGAACCACGGGTGCGTGCCCGCGGCCATCGCGGCCTCGACCGCCGCGTCGGCCTTGCCCAGAAGATCGGCAACGTTTTTGAAGCGGTCATTCTGCGCACTCAGCATGGCAGTCATGTTCTCTGCCGTCAGGCCCTCGCCGGACTGCGCCTTCGCCTGTGCCAAGGTGAGCCTGGCTGCTTCCTCGATCTGCGTCTGGTTCCGAGTCAGCGCACGCCAGGCGAGGTTGTCCTTCCCAATAGCAATGTCCGACCACCAGGAAGCCAACTTGGCCACACCGCCATCGCAGCCATTCATCCCGACCAGGCACAGCCCGACCTGTTCAGCAAAGGCCTGCCCCCATACCGGGTCGCTACGGTCATAGAGGTCGAGCGCCTCCGCGAGCAGGTCATTACGCAGCCAGGCTTGATGGTCCGGTTCGCGCTTGTCCATCTCGTGCTGCGCCAACTTGTCACGACGGGCGAATTCTTTCTGAACAGTGGCTTTTGCTCCGTCCCAGTCCAGGAGAACCTGGTAACGGTCGAAAGCATGCGGCGCCTCCTTTTCCGCGCGCTGGCGCGCCTGCGTCGGGTCGTAGCGCTTCTCCATCTCCTTGAGGTCCTGGGGATTGAATCCGAACCGTGCTTTCGTGCGCAGGTCACTGTCCCTGGCGTTGCGCAGCCTGGCCTCCGCATCCAGCCCGGCGTTTTCGATGTAACCGCGCTGCATCGCCTCCTTGACGTTGTCCAGCGCTTCGGCCACGGCGTGGCGGCGCTCATTGGTGATGCCCTGCTCGTCCGCCACTTGCAGCCATGAGCGGTTGATTTCGATCGCGTCGTTGCGCCACGCGTTCAGTTCCTGAACAACGCCGACTGCGTCGTACAGCACCACGGCAATGCCGGCACTCTGCTTCAACGTATCCCGCGTGCTCTTGTAGATCGTCTTGATTTCTTCGGCGGAGCCACCAGGCTTCAATGCGCTGCGAAACGGCGGGAACGCCTGACTCTCCAGCAACCTCTTGGCACCAGCGTGGTTTCCTACGCGCAGCTCCGCCACGACAGTGTCGAGGTCTTGCGGGTTCACCACATCCTCGAAACGCGAGCAGCTTTGCGCGAGCGTACGCAAATCAAACTTCTGCAGACGGTTGCGATAAAGGGCGACGTCGCGATAGCGGTCGACCTTCGCTGGGCTTAAAGGATCGGGGGTAAAGAGAATTCGCGCTTCGTCGATGTCCTCGGGATCACCGACGGTCAATGTCCAGCCACCCAGGTTCTGGATGCCGCCCACGGGCACGCCCGGATCATATGGCCATACCGGCTGGAGCAGGCCGCTGTCACAAACCCGGTAGGCAGCCTCACACGTATGGCCCCTACCACGGCGCTGGATGAACAGGTAGATGTAGCCTTCGCGCACACTGCGCACCGCATATCGGCTATCAGATAGCTTGACTGTGAGCTTCTTGCCCAAGTGAGCCGGCAACGATGGCGCCAATAGTTCGACACCGACTTTGTCGTTGCCTGCTATTACGCCATAGCGCAGCGGCAGAATGGTAAGCGTGCGTTTGCAACTGACGCACGGACCAGGCGCTTCGTTGCTGCGCGTTCGATCGGCCGTATCGCGACTGATGCCGAGCAAGTCAGTCAGTGCATAGGTCGGTTTGGACATCGATATTCTCTCGTTGTCGGGCTATGCCCGCTGGCTGCGACAAGCCAGATACAGGTCGCCAAGACGACCTTTGCCGGCGGCCGCGGCGCGGACGGCCGGCTGCCAGCAGCGGTCACCCTCGCGGCGTTCCTGGCCCTGGGCCAGTGCGAGGAAGACGTAGTCGAAAAAGTCGTCGTGCGTGGATAGGCCGGCTTCGCGCGCGTAGGCCAGAAGCGCTTCTATCCGCGCCAGGCGTACTCCTCGGCAGGGGTGGTCTAGCAACTCCGGCGTTCTCGCCTCCACCGCCAGTAGCAAACGGTGCGGCAGCGGATCGCCTGTCAAGGCCTGCCAAAGCGCTTCGTCAATTACCAGTGGTGACGGTGGTTTGACGTGAGTGGCAGCCAAACCGGGAATCCGTCCCCAGCGTTGAACTTGCGTGTCGGCCCGGGGAATCCACCAAGAGGCGATAGGCGCCATGAATTGGCGCCACCAGGCCGGTGGGGCCTGCTGGTACAGGACGGGTAGTACCCAAGGGTCGTAATGGCGCAGCAGATAGGTCGCGCCATCCGGGCCGTGAGCGAGGGTGGCCTGTGCCAGATGCTCAGCGAGCCGTTCCGGAGGCACGGTGCTGACTATCCAGCCATGCAACGTGTTGCGCAGCCGGGTATTGAACGCGCCGGCTAGACGGTGGTGCCCTTGATAGTCGGCGGTATCTGCAGCAAGCAGAAGGGGGCTATAGGGACGTATTGCATGTAAAGCCGGATCCTGCAGCAACGGATACGTATTTCCCGCGAACCGGGTGAGCACGGCACTTCGTTGTTCATCATCGAGTTCCGCCATGTCGCTCACGGCGACTAGATGGACTGTCGGCCCAAGTGCCTGCACCTGCTCCAGGAGTTGGTCTTCGAGCTTTTTCATAGTTTCACCAATGCCCGATGCTCGGCAACTGCCTTCAGCCAGCAACCGACGCAGATCGGCTCGCCGGTGTTCGGCGCTCCAGCGACGGCCAGCGGCGTACCACCACCCCCGCTGGACAGGTCGATAGCACCCGCCTTGTAGTTGACCGCAGCACCGTTGAATTTGAGGCCGCCAGCATCGAGCGTGAGAACGCCACCCGGTGTGCTCCAGCAAATGGAGTCGGCAGAACACTCGTAGTGTTTCGTGTGATTCCGGATGGCTTCCGTTGCGTGTAGTTGATGATGACCTTGTACTGACAGCTCGACGTGACCTCCCACCCTGGCCGTATGGTTTGCCGCGATCTTGTCGACGCGGCTGTTGCCGATTTCCTCGATGCGGTCCTGCACGATCGAGATCTGCTGGGTGCGTTTGATGACCAGGGTCTGGTCGTTGCCGACGGTGGTCAGTTGGTCATGCCCGACGTCGGTACGGTCATCGTTGGTGATCGTGTCGTGGCGGTTGTTGCCCACCCTGAGGAACTCGTCGTGAGTGACGTTTTCGCTGCGGTCGTTGCCTACAAACGTCGTTTCGTCGTGGTTGACGTGGATGTTCTGATCGCGCTGTGCGTGGATGTAGATTTCCTCTTGTCCGGCCTCGTCCTCGAAACGCAGCTCGTTGTAGCCGTCGCCCTTGTGCGTCTGGCTCTTGATCGTCATCCGCGTCTTGTGTCGCGGCAGTTCGTACGGCGGTAGCTGGAGGCGGTTGTAGGTGCGGCCGGTGATGACCGGTTGGTCCGGATCGCCATCGAAGAAGTCGACGATCACCTCCTGACCGATGCGCGGGATCGCCATGTGTCCCCACAGCGCACCCGCCCAGTTCTGCGCAACGCGGATCCAGCACGAGCTGTGCTCGTCATGCTTCCCCTGGCGGTCCCAAGGGAATTGCACTTTCACTCGGCCGTATTCGTCGGTGTAGATCTCTTCGCCTTCCGGGCCAACCACCACCGCCGGCTGCGGGCCGTCGATGCGCGGGTGCGACAGCGGCTCGGCGCGCCATTCGGCATCGTCCGGCACCAGTACCGCTTCGTAGCCGTAGTACGTGCCGTGTTGTGCGTCGGCGCTTTCTTCCCCTTGGCTGGTGTGTTGCTTGCCGTGATGCACCAGGCTCACCGGACGCCAGCTGCGGTTCATGTCCTCGCGCGGGTGACCAGTGAGCTCGAAGGCGATGCCCGGTTGCAAGCGCGCGTTGTCACCATTCACGATAGCCGTGCGCGCATCGCGTCGATGACCACGCAGGCGATCCTGGGTGAACGCCTTGCCGCTGGCTTCGTGCTTATATCGCCCCGGATAGTCGTAGCGCGCGTAGCCGCGGCCTTGATGATCGAGATCGGTTCCGTTACGCGGGTACTCGTGATTGAAGCGCGGATTCTTGAATGTGTAGTCACGCTGCACCTGGCGCGCGGTACGTACATGCTCGGTGTAGGCAAAGGTCCGCAGGCACGGTTGCGGCTGATCGCCGCCTGGCGTGGCGTTGTACATCACGGGCTCGCCGTCGAGGCGACCGAAGATGAACAACCGGTCGCAATGAATCAGCCGGTGCCCCTCCTTGCCATGCCGGAACGCGTAGAAGAAGCCTTCCTCGCGCAGGATGCGTTCGATGAACGCGTAGTCGGTGTCGCCGGCCTGCACGCAATACTCGCGCGCCAGGTGCTCGTTGGTGGCGCGTTGCTCGTAGTCCATCGTCAGGCCATGCGCCTTGAGCACGGCAGTGGCGATCTCGGTCACGCTCACGGTCTGGAAGATCCGCCAGTCGGACGACAGCTTGAGGCGTGCCAGACGCGGCTCGACTACGGCCGAGTAGCGGGTACGTCGAAAGCCGGTATCGCCCTGAACGAACGACGACACCGCGCCGTGTACATAGCGCACGGGCTGACCACCCTGCCAGATCGTGAGCAGGCCGTTGCGATCGAGTATCTGACCGAAGTCGATAGCCGGATCGGCGCTGGCCAGTTCGACCTGCAGGTGGAAGGTCTCGGACAACCCTTCGTGCAGGGTGAACTCGACGACCTCGAACGACTCGTCGCCGACAGCGAAGGTAAAGGACAACCGGGTTGGTTGCAGCATGGCGATAGTTCTCCGAACCGAGGACACGCAACCATGCGTATCCCCTCACGTCGGTGCGCCATGCGTGCGACTGTTGGTTCCAGCCGTGCACGATGACGAGCGATGTGACAGTGCGATGTGAAACCCCCGACACCCGCCGTGGCGCCGTGGATTTTCCAAAGCAAGAGGTTCGCTACCGGGGCTCTGAATGTCTATGAGACATGTATGAAATTTCGCGGCGTCATGGCTTGCAGACGGTGTAGAGCCACCGCTGGGCCGAATGCCATCCACAACGCGGCACGTGCTTGCATGCACTGATCAATGGGCGAATCTGCTGATACCCAAATCACTCGCGGGCCTCGGTCGAAGGCACGCGGCACCTTTCTGATCGAGCTTGCACGTGCAGGATTGTGTTTATCCTGCGCCCGCGGACGTGGCGTGTTTTGTTGGATTCGCTGCCGCTCACGGACAGGATGGGACACATTGTTTGACGAGCGTGCGTACACGCCCCTGGGCAGGCACCCGCCTGCAAGAGTCCAATGGTGAATAGCTGCCGATGGCCGCAAGATTCCGCGCTGTGCTGGCAACGCATCCCGGCCGCCGAAACTTGCCGCCCGTCAGCGTTGCTAACAGAAGCGACGCATCGCCACCCGAGCGTCTCCAGTTGCGGCGTTGACGTGGACTATCTCGATCTCGGCACCCACTCGCCGATTAAAGCGGGACGCAACGACTGACACGTGGCACGCCCAGGATCTGCTGCCCACCCAAAACCGATAGTGGTTGATCACACACGGTCACGGCGACAGCGAAATCCTGGTTCACCCACCCATCAACCGCCGATGCAACTCCACCAGCGACAGCTTCGTGCGAAACAGCCGCGCGAGGCTGCGGCTTGCAAACGCATCGATGTCGCCGGGCACGGTCCAGCGATACGCATCCATCTCGGGAATCATCGAGCCGTCGCGGCGGCTCGGAAACAGCGACGTGCACGTGCAGTGCGCGAGATCGACTTCGTCGTCGGCCACGCGCACCGCGAACAGGTGCAGATCCTTGTCGTGCCGGTACGCGAAGCGGCCAAGATCGAGCAGCCGATCGGCGCCGAACACGATGCCCGTTTCCTCGAGCAGTTCACGCAGCGCCGCATCGGCCGGCGATTCACCCGGCTCACCCTGCCCCTTCGGGATGTCCCAGTGCGTGGTATCCGTCGCATGCGCGAGGAACACGCGGCCGGCGGCATCGAGGATCACGACGCCGCACGACACCGTGCGCGGCGCGCCGCCCCGCTTCATCACGCGCGTGCTCAGCGCTTCTGCAACTGCCACTTGCCCGCGTCGGTCTTGCAATAGACGGGCTTGAGCGTCATCGTCTGGCCCTTCGCGGTGATTTCGGTCGCGACTTCGCGGCAGGTCTTGCCGTCCGTCTCGGTCGTGGTCGGCGTGAGCTTCGCATCGATCTGCGTGCCGCGGCCGCTGCTTTGCCACGTCGTGGTCTCGCCGTCCTTGCCTTCGTCGCGCACCTGCACCACGGCCTTCGAAAGCGACGCGCGGTCGGTCTTGCTGAAGTAGCTGAGCGGCGTGTCGTTCAGGAAGTTCAGGTTGTTCTGCGCATGGGCGGGCAGCATCGCGGCTGCGCACGCGGCGCCGGCCAGCACGCGCGTGACGACGGAAAGGGATGCACGCATCGACATGTTGTTCTCCTTGGATGTTCGATCGAACGGCGCGGTGCATGCCGGCGAACCGGGGGCCGGCCATCCGGCACGCACACTGCGCCTGTCAGCGAGCGAGGATAGCATGCGTGCCGCCGGCGCCGCCTTCTAGTGGCCGGCCGGAGCGGCCGTTTGCTGATATCCGTCAGTCAGCGTACCGAGGAACGCGATCACGTCCTTGATCTCGGCCGCGTTCAGCGCCGGCTGCTCGCCGCGCTTGCGATCGAACGGCGCCTCGCGGTTGATGTTCGGCCAGTAGCGCTTGGGCAGGTCGTCATAAATCTGCACCTTGCCGTGCACGACCGGATAGAACTTCTCCGGATGGATGTCGCGCTCGACGTAGAAGCGCATCACGTCCTCCAGCGTGTGATACACGCCGTTGTGGAAGAACGTCTTGCGCAGCGCGACGTTGCGCAGCGACGGCGTGCGGAACAACCCGCAGAATTCGTCGCGGCCCTTCAGGTCGGTACGCTCGGGGCCACACGCACCGAGATCGTAAAAGCGCGGATCGCGATTGACGGGCAGCGCGCGGTTGCGCGGCACCGCAATCGCGATCAGCCCGAAATCGCTGAACTGCGGCGGCGTGCCGTCGAGCGCGCGCTGGCTGATGTGGCAGCTCGCGCAATTGCCCTTCTTCTCGTCGTTGAACAACTGCAGGCCGCGCAGTTCGGCCGGCGTGAGCTGCGCATGGCCGGCGAGATACGCGTCGTACTTGCTCGTGTACGGCGAGAACAGTTCGGGCGTCTGCTCGAACGTCTCGAGCGCACGCAGCACGGCCTTGAACGTGGCCGCGTCGTCGTCGAGCACCTTCACGCCGAACACCGCGCGGAACTCGTCCGCATACGGCGCGGCCTTCACGGCCTGCGCGACCTTCGCGGGCGAGCTGTTCATCTCGAACGGCGACGTGAGCGGAATGCGCGCCTGCTCGGCGCCCGTGTCGACGCGGCCGTCCCACGTGAGGCCGCCCGTCGGGCCCGCATCGACGCTCTCGTCGCCTTCGTCGTCGGAATCGTGGAAGTGCTCGGTGAACTGCGGCACGCCCTGCAGGTACTTCAGCGACGGCACCGCGCGAAAGCCGGGGCGTTTCATGTCGTCGCCGCCGAACTGCACGGCCAGCGCATTGGGCGGCCCGAACGCGTGATCGGGGCTGTGGCACGACGCGCATGCGAGCTTGCCGGAACCTGACAGCGTAGGGTCAAAGAAAAGTTGCTTGCCGAGCGCCGTCATCCGGCGCACGCCTTCGTAAACTTGTGCCCGCGTCTGCGGCTGGTTCGTCTCGACCACCGCGCCGCTGGCGGCAACCGTTGCGGACGCAACCACATTGGCGGCGCCCGGCGCGCTTGCCGCGCTCGCGGCCTGCACGGGAGGCGCGCCTGCCCCCGGCTGTCCGTCACAGCCGGCAAGGGTTGCAAGCGTGGTGGCCAGCGCGAACGCGCCGGTCAGGTGCAGCCACGAACGCGCGAACGCGCCGGCTGTCGGTTGGCGAGGCTTCATCGATTCGTCGGAAAGTGGGTTCAGGAGCGGCCGGAGTTTATGTCAGCCGCATGACCGTTACATGACGGCCAATCGACAGCTAATCGAAAGGACGCCTACACCCGGCTGTCAAATCGCACCCTCAAAATGCTTACAGCCGGACATACCACGGTTACCCTCGCGAACCGGCGGTACACGAATGCTCCGGTTCCCCACGCGACAAGAGAGAGATAGAGAGTACAACGGATGAAAAACCACGCCTGGATTCGCTTTACACCGATCGCCGTTGCCGCGGCCGCGGCCCTCACTGCCTGCGGCGGCGACGACGTGCAGCAGCAAGGCCTGTCGACGGTGAAGAACGTCGTCGTGATCTACGCGGAAAACCGCAGCTTCGACAACCTGTACGGCAACTTCCCGGGCGCGAACGGCCTGCAGAACGTGACTGCGGCAAGCGCGCAACAGAAGGACCGCAACGGCCAGCCGCTCGCGACGCTGCCGAAGGTCTGGGGCGGCCTGACCGCGAAGGGCGTCACGCCGGCCGTGACCGAAGCGATGACGGCCAACCTGCCGAACGCGCCGTTCGCGATCGACGACCCGAACGGCTTCAACACGTCGATGAGCGTGACGACGCGCGACCTGTATCACCGCTTCTACGAGAACCAGATGCAGATCAACGGCGGCAAGAACGACATGTTCGCCGCCTGGGCCGACTCGGGCGGCCTCGTGATGGGCCACTACACGCCCGACGCGACGAAGCTGCCGCTGTGGAAGATCGCGCAGCAGTTCACGCTGGCCGACAACTTCTTCATGGGCGCGTTCGGCGGCTCGTTCCTGAACCACCAGTACCTGATCTGCGCGTGCGCGCCGTTCTACGCGAACGCGGACAAGAGCCCGGCCGCCGGTTCGATCTCGGCCGTCGCCGCAGACGGTAAGTCGCTGCAGCTCGCGACCAACTCGCCGGCTTCCGCGCTCGACGGCATTCCGAAGTTCGTGAACTCGGGCAACCTGACGCCGGACTTCTACGCGATCAACACGATGCAGCCGCCGTACCAGCCGAGCGGCAACAAGGCGGCATCGGGCGGCGACCCGAACCTCGCCGACCCGTCGGCCGCATCGACGCTGCCGCCGCAATCGCAACAGAACATCGGCGACCTGCTGACCAACGCGGGCGTGTCGTGGGCATGGTACGGCGGTGCGTGGAACCAGGCGCTACAGGCCGCGCAAAGCGGCACGGCGAACGTGATCTACGGCCCGAACATGACGGCGCCGAACTTCCAGCCGCACCACCAGCCGTTCAACTACTACGCGAACCAGGCACCGGGCAGCGCAAGCCGCGCGCAGCACTTGCTCGACGGCGGCACCGACGGCAGCGAGTTCATCAAGGCGATCGACGCGGGCACGCTGCCGCAGGTTTCGTTCTACAAGCCGCAGGGCAACCTGAACGAACACGCGGGCTACACGGACGTCTCGAGCGGCGACCAGCACATCGCGAACCTGATCGCCCACCTGCAGGCCAGCCCGCAGTGGAAGAACATGGTCGTGGTCGTCACGTACGACGAAAACGGCGGCTTCTGGGATCACGTGTCGCCGCCGAAGGGCGACCGCTGGGGCCCGGGCACGCGGATTCCGGCACTCATCGTGTCGCCGTTCTCGAAGAAGGGTTTCGTCGACCACACGCAGTACGACACCGCGTCGATCCTGCGCTTCATCACGCGCCGCTTCTCGCTGCCGCGCCTCACGGGCCTGCAACAGCGCGACGACGCGCTGAAGGCCAACGGCGGGCAGCCGATGGGCGACCTGACGAACGCGCTGCAACTGTCGCCGAACCTGTAACGGCTGAGCGGCACTGCGATGCACCGGCCGGCGCGATGCCGGCCACGACATGACAAAGGGCGGCTTCGGCCGCCCTTTGTCATTGAGCAACCGCAAACTTCAACGCACGCACGTGCGCGCCGCGTCACCCGCCGTGCTTCAGCCCGGCGCCATCGAGTGCGATGGCCAGAATCATCGCGCGTGCATTCGGCGGCGTCGGTCGTCCGCTCGGGCGGAACACGTCGTCCCCGCACGCGATCCGCGCGCCCGACAGCACGCAGACACCGGCCTGCCGTGCGCGCCCCGGTTTCCAGTGCTGCTCGCCGAAATGCGCACGCCCCGGCTCGACCCAGCGCACGACCAGCAGCTGTGCCGAGCGCTCGAGCACCTGGACGTGCGGACGAACCGTCGACACGCGCGGACGATCGAGCGCCGCCGCCAGGATCATTGCATTCGGCTCGAATGGCGCCCGCCCGCGCGGACTGAACACCGCGTCGCCGCAGACGATCTTCTCGCCCGACAGCGCGCAGTGGCCCGAGCGAAGCGCACGCCCGGGCGTCCAGCGCTGCTCCGCACCGCCCGGCCCAAGCCAGCGCACGATCAGCATCTCGTCCGAAAAAGCGAGCACCTGCACACGCGCATTCATCCGACACCACGCATCAGGCAGCGATTCGCCGACGGACGCGCCGCGGCCCGCGGGCTACCACCCATACTTCAGCTCGACCCCGACATAGTCGGCGTTGTGCCCGCCCGCCTGGCGGATCGCATCACCGACCTGGAAATGCACGGCCTCGATCGCACCGATCAGGTTCGCGGCGATCGTCCAGTCCGCCCGCAGCTGCACGTACATGCCGGTCCACAACCCGCCCTTGCCCGCCGTGCCCGGCACCACCGCGTTGCCCTGCTGGTAGACCGCATCGCCAGTCGTCTCGCGCCACTGGAAACCCAGCGCGCCGAGCAGCGACAGGTTCGGCGACGGCTTCAACGTCACCGACGGCTTCACGTGGATCAGGTTCGAATACCCGGTGAAGCCGGCCAGCGTGAAGTAATAGCCGTTCGGAAACAGCGGGTTGAAGGTTTCGACACGGCCGTCATGCGGATGCCGGTCGCCCGACGCGGCGTCGACCTGCAGCGCGATGCGTGGCGACCACGGCGCGTCGAGCCGGTAGCCGGCGATCGAGCCGACCGCCCACGCGCGGATCGTGCTGCTGCCGACCGTGCCCGTCTGCAGCATCGTTTCGAGATCCCAGTCGAAGCGGCCTTGCGTCCCGGAGTAACGCAGGTCCCACACGTCGCGACGCTCGGCACCGCTCGCATCCAGAAAGCGTGCGTTGCTGCGGTTGTAGCGCGACCAGTAGCCCGACAGGTCGCCGGGCCCCACCGACTGCCGCTCGAAGCGCACGCCGCTGAACGTGAGGTCGCGGTTCGACACATCATCGAACGTGGACACGCTACGGTTCTGCACCGGCTGCGTCGCATACGCGATGAAACGCCACTTCCGGTATTCGTAGTCGGCCCATAGCGCATCGAACGCCTGCCGCACGTTCGGGCCGTCGCGCGCGGCGATGAAGCGCTGCAAGTCGAACGCCATCTCCTGCCGGCCGACGCGGAACTTGAACGTGCCGCCGCCGAACGCGCCCGTGTAGGTCGCGAACGCCTGTTCGAGATCGAGCGGGTTCTTGTCGACCGGCGAGATCGTGTTCTTGCCGAACGCGCGGTCGTCCTGCAACTGCACGAAGAACTGCCAGTGCTGGCCGAGATGCGCATCGGCATGCACTTCGACGCGCTGGATCAGGTACGTATCCGATTGCGCGGAACCGATGCCGAACAGCGGCGCGTCGTTGGTCTCGAGACGCTCGCGCAGGTTCACGCCGAGCGACAGATAGGAGGCCGGATCGTTTCCCAGCGGAATGTATTTCAGGCCGTCGAGCGGTGCGCGCGGCACGCACGGATTCGCGAGCACCGACCAGTCTTCCTGCCAGCGGTTGAACAGCACGGTCGGGCGCTTGGCCGTGCACGTCGATGCGCTGCCGTCGGTGGCTGGTGCCGAAGCCGATGCCGGCGACGTTTGCGCGAACGCCACGCCACGCCCGGCGAGCAGCAGCCCCGCGACGACGGACACGCGTGCGGCACGATCGAAGCGGCGGCCACGATACGGCCGCTCCCCCTGCAAGCTCATGCGCGCTCCTTCGCAACCGCACCGGCGGATTGCGCCGCGCACAGCGCGAGCACCGCAAGCGCGCAGACCGGCGCGAGCAGCGCCAGAAAGCCGATCGTGCGAAACCCGAGCGCGCCGCACGCCGCGCCGAGCGCGAACGCGACGATTGCCGGCAGCATCTTCGCGAAACGCGCGCGGGCCGCCGTGCGCACGCTGTCGGCCGTGCCGGCCGACAGCATGTCGACGACGTCGAGGATCGCCTGCGTGACGTTGCCGGTCATCACCGTGTTCGGCACGCCCGCACGCGGGATCACGCGCGGATGCGCGTTCTGCACGCCCATCGCGAACGTGCCGACGATGCCGGCCACGAGCGCCGGCAGGCTGTCGGGATGCGTGACGGGCGTCGCCCACACGCCGGCCGCGCAAAAGCCGAGCAGCAGCACGGCCTGCACCGCATGCAGCGCGCGCGTGCCCTGCCATGCGGGCCGCCCCGACATCGACCGCGCGATCAGGCTGCTCGCGATCACGCCGCACACGAACGCGGGAAACACGCTGAGCTTCAGCACGACACCCTGGCCGAAGCCCGCGATGCCCGCGCCGATCAGCACGAAGTTGCCCGTCACGTGCGCGGTGAACAGCCCGAACAGTGCGACGAAGCTCAGCGTGTCGACGAAGCCGGCCACCGCGGCAAGGATCGTGTCCTCGTGCTTCATCGCGCCGCGCTCGCGTGAATCTCGGCGACATAGCCGCCCGGGAACTGCACGAGCGCCGCGTCACGGCCGTCCGACGTGAACGGCGGCACGAGCACGGTCACGCCCGCGGCCTGCGCCTTCTTCAGCGTCGCGGCGAGATCGGGCACTTCGTAGCCGGTCATCTCGCGGCCGAACGGGTAAGGCAGGTGGCCGTCGGTCACGAGCACGGTCATCTTGCCGAAGCCCGACTCGATGCGAATGCGGCGGTACGTCTCGTTCGGCCGGCCGATCTCGATGCCCGGTGCCTTGAGGGTGTCGGACACCACCTTGCCGTTCGAGAACTTGACGAAATCGTGCACCAGCTTGCGCACGCTTTCCGGCGACACGTACACGCGGTTCTCCGGTACCGTCTCCAGCGCGTCGTAGTGCGGCGCTTCGGTATGCCAATAGAGTTGCATGTTCAGCCCGCCGGTCCAGCGGATGATCGCGTCGCGGCCGATCGGGTCGGGGAACGTGTCGACGATCACGTCCGCACCGTGCGCGCGCGCCGTCTTCATCGCGACGTCGAGGTCGGTCACGAGATAGCCGGTGCGCTCCGAGCAGAACGGATACGGAATCGGCGTCTTGAAGCCGAACACCGAGATCGTGCCGACCGGCGTGAGCACGAGCTGCGACATCGTCTGGCTCGGCGTGGGCGTGACCTGGAACACGCCCTGCTTCGACTTCTTGCCGCCGAACGTCGCGACGAAGCTGTCGGTGAAGCGGTCGAAGTCTTCCGGCGCCACGCACACGTGCGTCGTGTCGTACTGCGGCCCGACGGCCAGCACCGGCACCGGCGGCGTCGGAACCGGCGGCTTCGCGAACGATGCCGGCGCCGCGACGCAGCCGGCCGCGAGCGTCAGCACGCACAGTGCGGAACGAATGGATTTCATGATCAGGTTTCCTTGTTGTGTCATCGAAGGGTGCAATCGGTCACGCGCGGACGTCGCCGTCCGCGTGCTTCGCATCGGCGAGCCGGGTCGCGAGCACGAGTGCGGCGATCAGCCCGAGATGCTCGAAAAAGCTGTTGAGCGCCATGAAATGCTCGGCGCCCGTGCGGTTCCAGAAATCGTTGGCCACCGCCATCGCGACCAGCGTCAGCATGGCGAGGCTGCCCGCGCCGAGCCACGTGAAGCGGCCCAGCACGATGCACAGCGAGCCGGCGATCTCGACGGCGATCGCCAGTGCGGCCCATAGCGCGGCCGGCTGCAGCCCGAAATGCGCCTGCTCCGCGACCGCGCCGTTGAAGTCCAGCGCCTTTGCGACACCGCCGATCAGGTACGCGGACACCAGCGCCAGGCGCGCAAGCGGCAGCACCCACGGCTGCGCCAGCAGCGCGCGGACCCACGCCGGGTTGCCGGCGCCGCCGCGAGTGGTCGGAGTCGCCATGTCAGACCGCCCAGCACGAACAGCCGAACGCGCCCCAGAAGCCCTTTGCGTCCGACGTCGCCAACGTGCGGCCCCATGCGCCGGCATGCGCATGACCGTGGACGTTGCAGGCGCTCGAGCAGCCGCACATCGCGGCGGCCGCGGCGCGTTGCAGCGGCGCGCCGTTGCGCTGCGTCGCGCCCCAGCCGCCGTAGCCGCCGTACTCGCGCACCGGCGACCAATCGGGCATCGCGGGCGGAATCGGCGCATCGTGCGACGCAAACGGCCCCGCCCCCCACACGATCCGGCCACCGACCACCGTCAGCAATGCAGTCGTATCGACGATATCGTCCTCCGCACACGTGAAGAAATCGCGATCCGGGACCATCAGGTCGGCGAGCTGGCCGACCGCGATGCGCCCTTTCTTCCCCTCTTCGTTCGAAAACCACGTCACGTACTCGGTCCACATGCGCAGCGCCGTCTCGCGATCGAGCAGGTTGCGCTGCGGATACATCCGCAGGCCGCCGACCGTCTTGCCCGTCACGAGCCACGCGAGCGACACCCACGGGTTGTACGACGCCACGCGCGTCGCGTCGGTGCCGGCCGACACCTTGATCCCCTTGTCGAGCATCTTCGCGACCGGCGGCGTCGCCTCGGCCGCCTGCGCGCCGTAGCGCTCGACGAAGTATTCGCCCTGGTATGCCATCCGGTGTTGCACCGCAATGCCGCCGCCGAGCGCGGCAATCCGGTCCATCGATTTATCGGAGACCGTTTCCGCATGATCGAAGAACCAGTTCAGCCCGTCGAGCGGAATATCGCGGTTCACCTTCTCGAACACGTCGAGCGCACGGCTGATCGTCTCGTCGTAGGTCGCATGCATGCGCCACGGCCAGCGGTTCTGCGCGAGCACGCGCACGACGCCTTCGAGATCGTCCTCCATCTGCGCCGGCAGGTCCGGACGCGCGACGCGGAAATCCTCGAAATCAGCCGCCGAAAACACCAGCATCTCGCCCGCGCCGTTGTGGCGGAAGTAGTCGGTGCCGTCGTGGTACTTGACGCTCTTGGTCCAGTTCACGAAGTCTTCCTTCTCCGCGTTCGGCTTCTGCGTGAACAGGTTGTACGCGATCCGCACGGTCATCTCGCCCGCATCGTGCAGCTTGCGGATCACTTCGTAATCGTCGGGATAATTCTGCGAACCGCCGCCTGCGTCGATCACGCCCGTCACGCCAAGCCGGTTCAGTTCGCGCATGAAGTGGCGTGTCGAGTTGTACTGGTAGTCGAACGGCAGCTTCGGGCCTTTCGCGAGCGTCGCGTAGAGGATCGTCGCGTTCGGGTTCGCGAGCAGCAGGCCGGTCGGGTTGCCTGCTTCATCGCGCAGGATCGTGCCGCCCGGCGGCTCGGGCGTGTCCTTCGTGTAGCCGACCACCCGCAGCGCGGCCGCGTTCAGCAGCGCGCGGTCGTACAGGTGCAGGATGAACACCGGCGTATCGGGTGCGACCGCATTGAGTTCGTCGATCGTCGGCAGGCGCTTCTCCGCGAACTGGTGTTCGGTGAAGCCGCCAACCACGCGCACCCATTGCGGCGCAGGCGTGATCGCGACCTGGTGCTTCAGCATCTCCATCGCGACCGCGAGCGAACGCACGCCATCCCAGCGCAGCTCGAGGTTGTAGTTCAGGCCGCCGCGAATCACGTGCGTATGGTTGTCGATCAGGCCCGGCAGCACGCTGCGGCAATCGAGATCGACGACCTTCGTCGCGCGGCCCGCGAGCGGCACGATGTCCGCGTCGGCGCCGACCGCGACGAAGCGGCCGTCCTTGATCGCCACCGCGGTGGCGACGGGGTTCGCACGATCGAGCGTCGTGATGCGCCCGTTGTGCAGGATGAGATCGGGTTGAGTAGCGGTTGCGCTCATGAAGTGTCCTCGATGCGGTCAGAAGCCGAGCCAGTGACGGACCGGCGCGATGGCCTGGGCGCCGATCAGCATGCCGGCCAGGCCGACCAGCGCGATCAGCGGCGGTGCCGGCGAACGCACCTTGATCACGCTGTAGACGATGCCGATCAACACGCCGGCACCCAACGAAAGTAGATAAGATTCCATAACGATTTTTCTCCCGGCCGGATTAGAATCACCTGCACCGCACGCCCGCTTTCGCGGTGCGCTGCATCCGTTCCGCTTCCCTGCCATTCATCCCGACCATGCAACACCTTCCTGATCTCGAAGCCTGGGCCATCTTTGCGCGCGTCGCGGAAACCGGTTCGTTCGCGAAAGCCGCCGACCTGCTCGGCGTATCGCAGCCGACCGTGTCGAAGGCCATCGCACGCCTCGAAAAGCGTCTCGGCGCGATGCTGCTGTACCGCACGTCGCGCAAGCTGTCGCTCACGCCGACCGGCGAACTGCTGCGCGACCGCGCGATCCGCCTGCTCGCCGACGCCGAGCTGATCGAGAGCGAAGCGTCCGCGCAGGCACTCGAACCGCACGGCCTCGTACGCGTGAATGCGCCGATGTCGTTCGGGCTGCGCCATCTGTCGCCGGTGCTGCCCGCGTTTCTCGAACGTTATCCGCGCGTCGACATCGACCTCGTGCTCACCGATCACATCGTCGACATCGTGTCCGGCGGCTTCGACGTCGCGATCCGCATCGCCGAACTGAGCGATTCGTCGCTGCGCTCGCGCCGGCTGTGCGCAGTGCGCCGGCCGCTCGTCGCGTCGCCCGCATACCTCGACCGGCGCGGCCGCCCTACGCATCCGCGCGACATCGAACAGCACGTGTGCCTCACCTACACGAACCTGCCGACGCCCGAACACTGGCGCTTCCGCCACCCGGCATCGGGCGATGAAGTCGGCGTATCCGTGCACGGCCGCATCCGCACCAACAACGCGGACGTGATCGTCCCCGCGCTCATCGCCGGTCACGGCCTCGCGCTGCAGCCCGAGTTCCTGGTGTGGGAAGCGATGCAGAGCGGCGAGCTCGAGGAAGTGATGTCGGACTGGAAGATCGCCGACATCAACGTCAACCTCGTCACGCCGCCCGGCATGCTGCGCGCCGCGCGCGTGACGGTGCTGCTCGACTTCCTCGCGGAACACTTCGCGCACGCGCCGTGGGCGCTGCCCGCAACCTGAACACGCAACGGCCGGCGACAGCAGATCGCCGCGGCCGGCCGTTACCACGATCGCGGCCGGGGCCCGTTACTTCGCCGGTACCGCCGCGATCGACTCGTGCGGCGTCGCGGTGCGTTGCGGCGCCTTGTGAACCATCGTGTACGCGTAGTCGACACCCATCCCGTATGCGCCCGAGTGCTCACGCACGACGGCCATCACCGCTTCGTACGTATCGCGGCGCGCCCAGTCGCGCTGCCACTCGAGCACGACCTGCTGCCACGTGACGGGCACCGCGCCGGCCTGCACCATGCGCTGCATCGCGAAGTCGTGCGCGTCCTTCGACGTGCCGCCCGATGCATCGGCCACCATGTAGATCTCGTATTCGCCTTCGAGCATCGCGCACAGCGCGAACGTCGTATTGCAGACCTCGGTCCACAGGCCCGACACGATCACCTTCTTGCGGCCGTTCGCGGCCAGCGCATCGCGCACCTTCTGGTCGTCCCACGAGTTCATCGACGTGCGTTCGAGCGTCTTCTGGTTCGGGAACACGTCGAGCAGCTCGGGGAACGTATGGCCGGAGAAGGCCTCGGTCTCGACCGTCGTGATCGTGGTCGGCACGTTGAACGCCTTCGCCGCCTTCGCGAGCCCGACGACGTTGTTCTTCAGCGTCTGGCGATCGATCGACTGCACGCCGAACGCCATTTGCGGCTGCTGGTCGATGAAGATCAGCTGGCTGTTCTGCGGAGTCAGTACTTCAAGTTTCGGATTGCTCATGGCGCAAGGTGTCCTGTGAACGAAAAAAGGGGGGCCTGCCTCGACCGTGAAAACGGGAGGAGCCGGAGGTACGTCGGCGCCGGATCGTCATCCGGGCCCGAATATTTAAGCCGCAAACGCGCGGCGCGAACACCCAAGAAACGGAATCGATCCGATTCCTGAATCGATGCCTGTTCGGGGCTGCCCGCCCTTTTTTTCTTCACGCAAACCCGATACGCTTTCGAAATCTTGACGGCGCGCACCGCGCCGCTCGTCTGCCATCACGGGACGCCCGCCATGAAACCGTATTTCCTGTCGCTGCTTGCCGGCATCCTCGCCGGTGTCATCTACGGCGCGCTCGGCGTGAATTCGCCGGCCCCGCCGATCATCGCGCTCACTGGCCTGCTCGGCATGCTGGCCGGCGAACAGATCCTGCCCGTCGCGCGCCGGATGCTTTCCGGACACCGGCTGAACACCGCATGGCGCGATGCACAATGCAGCCAGCACATGTTCGGCGCGCTGCCCGGCGGCACGCCGAACGACCGCAAGCCGTCGTGACGCAACCGTTCGCCGCCGGCCACGCATGACCAACGTCGAGCTGTTTCATTACCTGCTGCTGTTGATCTGCGGTGCGGGCGCACTCACGTGGCTCGCCGAGCGGATTTCGATTCCGCCGGCCGTCGTGCTGCTGCTCGGCGGCTGCGTGGTCGCGGTGGCCGGCAAGCGCGTGCCCGACATGGACCCGGCGCTGCTGCTCGCGGCCGTGCTGCCGCCGCTGCTGATGTCGAGCGGGTTCTACACCGCGTGGAAGGAATTCCGGCAGGAGCTTGCATCGATCGCGTCGCTCGCGCTCGGCGCGGTGGTGTTCACGACCGTCGCGGTTGCGCTCGCCGTGCATGCCGTGAACCCGGCGCTGCCGTGGGCCGCCTGCTTCACGCTCGGCGCGATCGTGTCGCCGCCGGACGCGGTCGCCGCGAAGGCGATCCTGCAGCGCCACCCGCTGCCCTCACGGCTCGTCGCGGTGCTCGAAGGCGAAAGTCTCGTCAACGATGCGTCGGGCCTGCTGCTGTACCAGATGGCCGTGTCGGCCGCGCTCGCCGTATCGATCACGGCCGCGAGCGCCACCGGGCTGTTCTTCTCGCTCACGCTGATCGGCATCGCGGTTGGCCTCGCGTGCGGCCATGCGATGAGCTGGGTGCTGCCACGCCTGCGCGATCCGATGCTCGGCATCGTCGTAACTTTCGCGATGGCGTGGGGCAGCTATGGGATCGCGGAAGCCG
>NZ_JAAGPE010000087.1:0-32144 GCF_017104605.1 Burkholderia sp. Ac-20384
TGCATCGCGGCCGAGTTCAGGCCAACGGCCGGCGCGCAGGTGCGCACGACGCTCGATGCACCGCTGCAGCGCTTCGCGCGCGACACGCTGGTGCGCGCGCTGACGGAACTCAACGCGCCGGCACACCGGCGCAACGTGCAGGACGGCGCGGTCGTCGTGATCGACAACGCGACCGGCGAGATTCGCGCGTGGGTCGGCTCGTCCGGCGCGCTGTCGAGTGCGCGCGACGTCGATGCCGTGCTCGCGCCGCGCCAGGCCGGCTCGACGCTCAAGCCGTTCCTGTATGCGCAGGCGATCGACGAGAAGCGGCTGACGGCCGCGTCGCTGCTCGACGATGCGCCGATCAACCTCGCCGCCGGCGGCGGCCTGTACATTCCGCAGAACTACGACAAGGATTTCAAGGGCTGGGTGAGCGTGCGCAGCGCGCTCGGCGGCTCGCTGAACGTGCCGGCCGTGCGCACGCTGGTGCTCGTCACGCCGCACCGCTTCGCACGCACGCTGACCGCGCTCGGCCTGCCGCTCGCGCAGGAAGGCGACTATTACGGCTTCAGCCTCGCGCTCGGCAGCGCGGACGTCACGCTGCTGTCGCTGACCAACGCGTATCGCGCGCTCGCGAACGGCGGCGTTGCCCGCAAGGCCGTCGACCTGCCCGCGCCGGCACCGGCGTCCGGCGCGTCAGCAGCCTCGCCCGCCCGCGCGGCCGACGGCACACGCGTGTTCAGCGAGGCGGCCAGCTTCGTCGTGACCGACATCCTCTCCGACAACAACGCGCGCGTGCGCACGTTCGGCTTCGACAATCCGCTCGCGACGCGCTTCTTCTCGGCGGTCAAGACCGGTACGAGCAAGGATATGCGCGACAACTGGACCGTCGGCTTCACGTCGCGCTATACGGTCGGCGTGTGGGTCGGCAATGCGGACGGCTCGCCGATGTGGGACGTGTCGGGCGTCACGGGCGCGTCGCCCGTGTGGTCGGCCGTCGTCGGCTACCTGCACCGCGACCAGCCGAGCCGTGCGCCACGCGCGCCGGCCGGTGTGGAGACGCGCCGCATCACGTTCGAACGCGATATCGAACCGTCACGCAACGAGTGGTTCATCGCGGGAACGGCGGTCGACACGATCCGGCTCGCCGCCCCCGTCACGCCGGGCAAGGACGGCGCACGTGCGCCGCTGACGATCGGTACGCCGACCGACGGCACGATCTTCGCGATCGACCCGGACATTCCGCCGAAGAACCAGCGAATCTGGTTCGAGCGCTCGGCCGGGCGCGCGACGAAATTCGCGTGGCGGCTCGACGACAAGGTGATCGGGCATGCCGATCGCATCGCATGGATGCCGTGGCCGGGCCGGCACCGGCTCGAACTCGTCGATGCGCGCGGCAATGTGGCCGATACGATCAGCTTCGAGGTGCGCGGCGCATTCGCGAAGGCGGCCGCGCGCAAGCCGTGAGCGCTTGAGCGCGTGAGCCGGCGTTACTCGCCGGCCGCGTTTGCCTTTGGCGGCTGCGGCCGGGCGGAGAAATCAAGCGTCGGCGCGGTCGAGATCGCCGCTTCGTTCGCGACGCTGAAATTCGGCCGCGGCTGGTAGTCGAAGATCTTCGCGATCAGGACGCCCGGGAACTGGCGGATCTGCACGTTGTAGTGCTGCACCGTCTTGATGTAGCGGCCGCGCGCAACCGCGATGCGGTTTTCCGTGCCTTCGAGCTGCGTCTGCAGATCACGGAACGCTTCGTTCGCCTTCAGCTCCGGGTAGCGCTCGGACACCACCATCAGCCGGCTCAGCGCCCCGGACAGCTCGCCCTGCCGCTGGTCGAACGCCGCGAGCGCGGCCGGATCCTTCGCCATCTCCGGCGTCATCTGAACGCTGCCCACGCGCGCACGGGCCGACGCCACCTCGGTCAGCACGCGCTCCTCGTGCGCCGCGTAGCCCTTCACCGACGCGGCGAGATTCGGCACGAGATCGGCGCGGCGCTGGTACTGGTTCAGCACTTCGGACCACGCGGCATTGATGTCCTCGTCGGACGACTGGATCGCGTTATAGCCGCACCCCGCGAGCGGAGCCAGCACGCAGCACACGAGCAGGATTCGAAACCATTTCATCGTCGGTTGTTTCCGGTTGAACGCTCCGGAGGGAGCGGTAGGTGAAAAGAATCAGGTGCGCGGCCACGCGGCGCACGTGGGCTACCAGCGGCCCGATGCGCCGCCGCCACCGCTCGAACCGCCGCCGCCGCGGAACGAATCGGAGTTCGAGCGCGATCGGGAGCCCGACGAGGAAGACGACGAGCCGATGCCCATCAGCTTCCCCCAGATCACGGCGAGCACGCACAGCACGCCGAAGATGCCGGACAGCACTTCCTCGATCGAATAATCCAGCTCGCGTCCGATCGCGATGATCATGAACAGCGTCCCGCCCACGATCGCCGTGTATTTGCGCACGCGCGCCGACAGGAACAGGTTGATGCCGAGCAGGCACGGCGCGACCCCGGCCGCCGCCGGGACGAACGCCGCGGCGCCCAGCATGGCGGCGAGATTGCCGTTGAAGATCGCGCCGACCGGCAGCATCACGATCGGCACGACGGCCGCCACGAGCCAGGCGGCCAGCAGCGTCACCCTGCGGCGCAGCTGGCGCCACTGCGCGATCACGCCCAGCACCACATTGGCCACCCCGAGCAGGAACCAGAACCGTACGCCGCCCGTGTTCGCGTGTTTCCGCACGAGCAGGCCGTTCGACTGGTATTTTTCGCCGCCAGTCCGCGCGTCGCGGGGCGGCGCACGCGTGGCATCGGTCGTGGTCGCCGCGTCCGTTTCGTATGCGTCGTCGCGCCCGCCGGGCGCCGTCGCGGGTGCGGCCGGCTCTGGCATCGCGGCGTCCGCCGGCATCAATTGGCGCGTCAGCGCGTCCACCGCATCGCTGATGCCGCCTTCGATTCGGTTCTCGCGGAATGCCGGCACGATCCGCTCGCGGATGATCCGGCCCGCGACGATGTCAGGAATCGTGCCTTCGAGCCCGTAGCCGACTTCGATCCGCACGGTATGGTCGTTGAGCGCGGCGACCAGCAGCAGCCCGTTGTTGACCTCGGCCTTGCCGAGCTTCCACTGGTCGAATACGGTGGTCGCGAACTGTTCGATCGTCGACTGCCCGGTCGAGCCGACCAGCAGGACCGCGACCTGTACGCCGAGTCGTTGTTCGAGCGCGGCGAGGCGGTCGGTCAGCTCGGATGCGCAGGCGGCGCTCAGCGCACCTGTCGTGTCCGTCACGCGGCCTTTCAACGGCGGCGCGACCTCGGGTTTAGCGGCGACCGGATAGGCCGCTGCGGCGGCCATGTGCGTGCAGGCGGAGTCGGTTGGGGCGAAGAGCGTATTGGCCGACGACGCCTCGACGGCGGTGTTGCCGGCTTCGGCCGGCGCTGCGATGGCCGCGCTGCCGCACAGCACGACCGCGCTTGCCAGCAAGGCCGTGGTGGCCGTCCGGATGCCGCGGTTGCAGGTCGCGTCCTTCGTGCTGCGTGCGTGCCGAATACCGCCTCGGTTCGTGCCTGCCGACGAAGCCGGATCGCCCTCGCCACCCGGCGGGCACGGCCGGCCCGTCTGTCGTTTCAAGTTCATGTCGGAAACGGTGCGCCGGCCCCATCGGGAACGGCGCGTTCTCTCGTCGTTTTTAATCGTCCCGCAGCTTAACCAATTACGAAAGGAACTGAAAGGCTTCCGGCGCAGCGGACAAACGGGCAAGCAGCCCACGAATACGGGACCTAGAATGACTTGAACGGCGCCGCGTCCCCTGACGCACCGGCTGCGCCCTTCTTCCGGACACCCGCGACCATGAACCTGCACCCCAGGCGTTTCATCCGCCCCGCGCTGGGCACGCTCTGCCTCGCCACCCTCGCAACGCTTCAGGCGTGCAACGGCGATGCCTGCTTCGGCGTGGATGCCTGCTTCAACAACAACACGCAGACGGTCGCGCTCTCCGGCACGGCCGCGACGGGCGACGCGCTCGCGAGCGCACAGGTAACGGTCAGTTGCGCGGCGGGTTCGGCGACAACGCTGACGGATGGCGGCGGCAACTACAGCGTGACGGTCAACGCCGCGCTGCCGTGCGTGATCACCGTGACGTCGGGCGGCACGAGCCTGCATTCGCTCGCGTACGCAGGCGGCACGTTCAACACGACGCCCGAGACCGAGTTGATGCTGGTCTATCTCGCCGCCCAGCTCGGCACGAACACGGCCACATTGATCGGCAATTTCCAGGGGAATTCGCGCTACCAGCAGGCGATGAACAGCTCGAACACCGTACAGGCCGCGCAATCGGCCGTGGTGACGAACCTGCAGCAACGCTATTCGGTTGCGTTCGCGGCGCCGGCATTCCTGACCACGTCGTTCACGGTCGGGCAACCGGGTGTCGACAGCGATCTCGTCGCACTCGCGAAAGCCGGCGCGATCGACTCGAACGGGATGCCGGATCCGGCTGCCGTGTCGCTGCTGACGCAGGCCGGCGCGGCGCATCCGCTGTAAGCGGCCGGTGGCGGGAAGAAAAACGCCCGGTAGCGGGCGTCAGGTGCGCGCTTCGGGTTCGCCGTCAGCCAGCAGCGCCCACCGCTCGTGGTCGCGCCATTCGCCGCCGATACGCAGATAGCGCGGCGAAAACCCCTCTTTCGTGAAACCGAGCCGCCGAACCAGCGCAATCGACGCGTGGTTGCCGGGCTGGATGTTCGCTTCCAGCCGATGCAGCCCGAGTTCGCCGAACGCGACGCCGATCGCCGCGCGCATGGCCTCGGTCATCAGCCCCTTGCGGCTGAACACCGCCATGCCGTAGTACCCGAGATATGCGCTCTGGAACACCCCGCCGACGATCTCGTTGAGGTTCACCACGCCAACCACCGCCCCGGACGTGCGTTCGCGCGCGACGAGACCGACGTTCGGCCCCGTCAGGCAGCGGCCGAACCACTGGTCGAATCCCGCCTGGTCGGTGAATGAGTCAACCCACGGCAGATGGTGGCTTCGGCTCGCGCGGTTGGCGGCGATCAGGTCGGCGGCGTCGGTTCGGGCGACGCGACTCAGCAGGATCGGGTTCATGGGCTGGTCGACAGGTGCCACTCAGGCAGCCTCCTCGCGCCCGCACACGACGGACGCGGCCTGGGCCTGCTGCTGCGACAGGTACCGCAACAGCTTGGTGACCATCCACACTACGATGCACGACAGCACGACGAAGAACACCGCGAGCGGCGTCAGCACGTGAATCGACACGAAACCGGCCAGCCCCATCATCGCGGACGACACCAGCAGCAGTGCGCATCCGAGAATCGCGCTCGTCAGGCCGGCGATATGCGGAAACAGCGAATTGCCCTTGGCCATCAGCGTCGGATACATCGCGCCCGCGCAGAAGCCCATCACGAGCACCGGCGTCGCAAGCGTCCAGACGCGCAGCCCGACGGTCAGCGCCAGCACCAGCATCGCGACCGACGCGCCTGCCATCACGCGCGCGCCGATGCGCAGCCGTTGCTCGGCGCTCGGCAGCCCGGGACGGTGAATCCGGTTCGACAGGCCGCCGAGGAAATACATCAGCCCGATCCCGAGCGCGAGATAGCCGAAGAAGGTCGGCGGCTTGTGCAGCGTGGTCTGCACCATGAACGGCCCGACGATGTTGAACACGAGCAGGATGCTGTAGCACAGCCCCTGTGCAAGGAAGCAGCTCTGGAACACCGGGCTCGCCAGCACCTTGCCCGCGTTCGTCATCAGCGTGCGCGGCTCGAGATGCACGGGTTTCGGCAAGGTTTCCCGGTAACGCCACAGCAGCGCCCACATCACCAGCGAGTACACCAGCAGGAACACGAGGCACGCGCGCCAGCCGAACCATTCCTGCAAGTGCGCGCCGATCACCGGTGCGACGATCGGCGCGAGCCCCCACGCAATCGACATGTACGTAAACGCGTGCATCAGCGCCTGGCCGGAGAACGAATCGGTGATGATCGCCTTCGCGAGCAGGTTGGTAGTCGCGATCCCGAAGCCCTGCAGGCAGCGCGCCAGCACGAACGTCTCCAGGTTCTGCGCGCCGAGCGACAGCAGGCAGCCGATCGTGTAGATCACGAGCCCGAACGCGAGCACGCGCTTGCGCCCGTAAGCATCGGCCACCGGCCCGAAGATGAGCTGGCCGAGCGCATAGGCCGCCATGTAGCCCGACACGCTCGACTGGATCGCCTGCGGCGTGGTCGCGAACGAACGTGCCATGTCAGGCAGCGCGGGCACGTAGATGTCGATCGCGAGCTGGCCGGCAGACGCGAACAGGCAGATCAGGAACAGCAGGAAACGCGGCGAATTCGACTCGCGCGCGGGAGTGAGCGTGGCGTTCATGACGACTGGGAAGGATGTCGGGCGGCAGCGGCGCGGCCGTGCGATGTTCGGATGGCGAACACGCGTGCGACGTGGCGAATCCCGTATTGTGCCTGTTGTCGGGTCGCGCAGCCGGATTCCCCTGGCGTGGACGAGGTTGAATGCCGATTGCGGCATGCCCGGAAATCCGCTCCCGGCGCGGCAGCGCTCGCCGGGGGAGCATCGCCGTCGGTGGCAAATCCGGGCTGGCTCGGCATCCCGGTCCCGAGCGGGCCGGGAACGTATGCATGACGCGTTTTGCCCTGCCGTGCTGTCGACACCGCCGGCACGAGCCGGCGGTTTTTCATTGCCGAACGTCGATCAGTCCCGCATCCCGTCAATACTGCGCCTGATCCGTCGGATTCCTGAACAGCTGCTTCATCTCCGCCGACAGCGGATAGTTGAGGCTCACGCCCTTGGGCGGAATCGGCTGCGTGAACCACTGGTTGTAGAGTTTCTCGGCGGCACCCGACGTCTGCATCTTCGCGATCACACCGTCGACGACATGCTTGAACGCCGGATCGTCCCTGCGCATCATGCACGCGTAGTTCTCGTGAACGAGCGGCGTGCCCGTCACCGTGTACGCGCCCGGGTTGCGATCCTTCGCGATCTCGCCGTACAGCAGCGGCTCGTCCATCACGAACGCCACCGCGCGCCCGGTCGTGACGTTCATGAACGCTTCGGCGTGATCCTTCGCGCTGATGATCGTCATGTTCATCGCCTTCTCTTCATTCAGCTTGCGCAGCAGGCGCTCGTCCGACGTGCCGGCCGTCGTCGCGACCGTCTTGCCGGCCAGGTCCGCGAAGTCCTTCACGCCGGAATCCTTGCGCGTGCTGAAGCGGATGCCATAAAGAAAGATGCTGTTCGAGAACGCGGCCTGCTTCTGCCGTTCGAGCGTGTTCGTAGTCGATCCGCATTCGAAATCGATCGTCCCGTTCTGCAATAGCGGAATCCGGTTCTGCGACGTGATCGGGATTTCCTTCACCGCGAGGTTCGGCGCGTTCAGGTCCGTCTTCAGCTGGTCGATGATGCGCGCCGCGATGTCGCGCGAATAGCCGATGTTCTTCTGCTGGTTGTCCGAATACGAGAACGGCACCGACGATTCGCGAATGCCCAGCGACACGACGCCCGTGTCCTTGATCTTCTTCAGCGTGCCGGGGAGGGCCTGCGCGTGCGCGGCGCCGGCCAGCGCACAGGACAGCGCGACGGCCAGCCAGCGTAAGCGGCGATCCATGCTTTTCTCCTGACGAAACGTTGATCGAATCGCGATCGTACGCCCGACAAAATTCGCGTCGCATCAGGGAAAGCGTAATCAACCTTCCACCGCGGCCGGGCCGTGAAAGATGTTTTCCGTACCGCGCAAACGAGCCCGCGCCGCACGTATCGCCCGACCGGCCGCGCACGGACTCGCCCCACCTTTTGTGCCACACGTTCCAAACACGCGTTCATGCTGCAACGCACCAACGTAATCGTTTGCGCCCGCCCCGGTTTTTCTCGTGAAACGCACTCAAGAAGCCGCCGCGCAGGCCGTTACCCAGTGCATGGCGCGTCGCAGCAACCTTGCTGCAACCGTCAGACAAAAAAGACAAGGTCCGGGTCAGCCGGACCAGCGGCACCGCCGGCACGACGGTTATCTACGAGGATCGAGTTTCAACATGAGAACCAATCTCAACTTTGCGCTGGCGCGCTCCGCACATGCGCGCATGCTAGCCGGCATGCTGTCCGCCGCCGCCCTCCTGCCCCTCGCCGGTTGCGGCGGTGGAGGCGGCGGCGACGGCAGCAACCCGTCTTCTTCCAACGCAGCGCCTGCCCCTGCCCCCACGCCGTCTCCCGCGCCCTCCAATCCCACGACCCCGCCCGCTTCCTCCGGCAGCAATGCCTGCGCGACGCAGCAGGCCGCCGTGCAGATGGCGGCGCAGGCCGCGCCGGTCGAACCGCCGATCGATCACCTGATCGTCAAGCTGAAGACGCTGACGGCCACACGTGCGATGGCGGCCATCGACAACGGGACGCGGCTCGACGCGGTGATCCAGCGCTCGATGACGCGCTGGACGGCGCCGGTCGCCGGCAGCGCACGTGCGTATGCAAGCACGGTCGGGCAAACGCCGGTGAACGTGCAGGTCGAACGGACGATCTCGAATGGCGCGACCGTGCTGTCGCTCGGCCAGCGCATGGCCGCGACCGACGCAGCCGCGCTCGCGCAGGCATTCGCAGCCGATTCGGACGTCGACTACGCGGAACCGGATCACCCGATGCAGATCCGCGACACGCCGAGCGACCCGCTCTACAGCCAGCAGTGGTACCTGTCCGATCCGACCGCCGGTATCGACATGCCGCCCGCGTGGAACGTGACCAAGGGTTCGCCGACCGTCGTCACGGCCGTGCTCGACACGGGCTACCGGCCGCACGCCGACCTCGTCGGCAACCTGCTGTCCGGCTACAGCTTCATCAGCAACGTCAACACCAGCAACAACGGCCTGACCCGCAGCCCTGATGCAACCGACCCGGGCGACTGGGTGACGCAGCAGGAACTCGACAACGCAAACGGCCCGTACTATCACTGCGCGAGCCAGCCGAGCGACAGCAGCTGGCACGGCACGCGCGTGATGGGCGTGATCGGCGCGACCGCCAACAACGGCACCGGCATCGCCGGCGTATCGTGGCTCGGCCAGATCCTGCCGGTGCGCGTGCTCGGCAAGTGCGGCGGCACGACGAGCGACATCGCCGACGGGATGCGCTGGGCAGCCGGCATTCCGGTGAGCGGCGTACCGAACAACCCGCGCCCCGCGAAGGTCATCAACCTGAGCCTCGGCGGTGTCGGCGCATGCAGCTCGACGTTCCAGCAGGCCATCGACGACGTGACCGCGAAGGGCGTGACCGTCATCGTCGCCGCCGGCAACGACGGCCTGTCCACCGGGCTCGACCAGCCCGCGAACTGCCGCGGCGTGATCAGCGTCGGCGCCACCGACACGACCGGCCGCCGCGCGTCGTTCAGCAACTTCGGCCCCGATGTCTCGCTGAGCGCGCCGGGCGTCAACATCCTGTCGACGTCGAATACCGGCACGACGACCCCGGGCTCGGACACCTACGGCCTCGCGAACGGCACCAGCCTCGCGACGCCGCAGGTGACGGGGGTCGCTGCACTGATGTTGTCGGTGAACGGCAACCTCACGCCGGCACAGATCCAGCAGAAGCTGCAGGGCGGCACGCGCACGACCAAGCTCGCGGCCGGCACGTCGTGCACCGCGATGCCGGCGGGCTCCGGCATCCTCGATGCAGGGGCCGCCGTCGCGTCGGCCAACCAGTAACGCTCCCCTGCTCCGGCGCGGCCGCGCGCATGCCGACATGGCGTGCGCGCGGCCGTTTCATTGAAGGCGATCCGGCGTGTCTCCGGTCGCGCGTCGACCCGATTACGTTTCTCGAAATAACGACTGACAAAAGGGTTGACGCTTCGCACAGCGACCCATTACCATCGCTCCCGTCTAATTACATGGAGTGTTCTGTGAACACCGATGCGAGTTGTAGTTGGTCCTCGACCAACTTGACTGCTGCCTGAGGAAAACGCGCAGAGCCTCGTCTTCTGCCGCATCCCGGGAAGCAGGATGCGGCGTCCTTCCGGCCTGACTGGCCAGATCTCCCGCCGAATTTTCATTGTTGTCGAATGCACGCGATGCGCCGTCGCGCGCGTGCGTTCGTGTTGCGCGCAGCATCAGCTGCGTGCGCCTTCCGTTCGCGTGCCGTCCGGCCGCGCGCCTTCGTGCGTGCGTCGCCGTCGATCGCCCGTGCCGATTATTCGCAACCGACAGGAGTGCAGATGAACTCAGACGACAGTAGTCGATTACCGCTCGCCGGTGCGACGCTGCGCATCGCCCCTCCGGCCGCACCGCACGCGCCGGCGAGCGTTCCCGCCTTCACCGATCCACAGCCGATCGCGCCTGACGCGACGCGGCGGGGAGCGCTCGTGCGTCGATAACGTCACGGTCGCTCCCCGCCCGCCGCCTCGTGCGCAAGGAGCGACTCATGACGACACGACACAACACCTCGCAAAAGAAACAGCGCGGCTTCATCAAGGCCGGCGGCACCCAGCAGAACGACCCGCGCATCATGCGCGCCGCGCAGGAAGCGGCCCGTCCGCTCGACGACACGCTGAAGTCGCTGAACACCAGCACGCGCGGTCTCACCTACGACCAGGCCGCCGATCGCCTGCAGCACTACGGCCCGAACGAAATCGCGCACGACAAGCCGCCGCACTGGACCCGCCAGTTGCTGCTCTCGTTCCACAACCCGTTCGTCTACGTGCTGCTGGTGCTGGCCGCCATCAGCTTCTTCACCGACGTCTACTTCGCGGCACCCGACGATCGCGACTATGTCGGCATGACGATCCTGCTGACGATGGTCACGATCAGCGCGCTGCTGCGCTTCGTGCAGGAATTCCGTTCGCTGCGCGCGGCCGAGAAGCTGAAGGCGATGGTCCGCACGACCGCCACCGTGCAGCGTGCAATGACCGACACGTCCGAGCCGACACGCCGCGAAGTGCCGATGCGCGAAGTCGTGGCCGGCGACATCGTGCACCTGTCGGCCGGCGACATGATCCCGGCGGACGTGCGCCTGCTCGCGTCACGCGACCTGTTCATCAGCCAGGCCGTGCTGACCGGCGAAGCGCTGCCGGTCGAGAAGTACGACACGCTCGGCGCCGTCGCCGGCAAATCCGCCAGCACGCGTGCCGCCGGCGCCGCGACCGATACGTCGGCATCGCTGCTCGATCTCGAGAACGTCTGCTTCATGGGCACCAACGTCGTCAGCGGCACGGCGACGGCCGTCGTCGTCGCGACCGGCGAGGACACCTACTTCGGCTCGCTCGCGCGCAACGTCGTGAGCCACAAGCGTATCGAGACGAGCTTCGACCGCGGTGTCTCGAGCGTGAGCTGGTTGCTGATCAAGTTCATGTTCGTGATGGTGCCGATCGTGTTCATGATCAACGGGCTGACCAAGGGCGACTGGCTGAGCGCGCTCACGTTCGCCCTCGCGGTGGCCGTCGGCCTCACGCCCGAGATGCTGCCGATGATCGTCAGCGCGAACCTCGCGCGCGGTGCGGTCGCGATGGCGCGCCGCAAGGTCGTCGTCAAGCGGTTGAACTCTGTGCAGAACTTCGGCGCGATGGACGTGCTGTGCACCGACAAGACCGGCACGCTCACGCAGGACAAGATCATCCTCGAACATCACCTCGACCTGTCGGGCCACAAGGACGAGGAGATCCTGCGGCTCGGCTGGCTGAACAGCTTCCACCAGAGCGGCCAGAAGAACCTGATCGACATCGCGGTCGTCGCGCGCGCCGACGAGATCGGCGAGCGCGTGAAGCCGCAGGGCTACAAGAAGATCGACGAACTGCCGTTCGATTTCGTGCGGCGCCGCCTGTCGGTCGTCGTCGAGGACACGCGCGGCACGCACCTGCTGATCTGCAAGGGCGCGGTCGAGGAAATGCTGGCCGTCTCCACGCACGTGCAGGATGAGGACGGCGTGCGCCCGCTCGACTTCGTCGCACGCAAGCGGCTGCTCGAACAGGCCAGCGCATACAACGAGGACGGCTTCCGCGTGCTCGTGCTCGCGACGCGCACGATCCCGCGTGGCGACGAGCGCCAGCAGTACCGCACCGCCGACGAACACGATCTCGTCGTGCGCGGCTTCCTGACCTTCCTCGATCCGCCGAAGGAATCGGCCGCGCCGGCGCTCGCCGCGCTGCGCGAAAACGGCGTCGCGGTGAAGGTGCTGACGGGCGACAACCCGATCGTCACGATGAAGGTGTGCCGCCAGGTCGGCCTCGAACCCGGCAAGCCGATCCTCGGCGCGGAAATCGAAGCGCTCGACGACGCAACGCTCGCGGAAGTCGTCGAACGCACGACCGTGTTCGCGAAGCTGACGCCGCTGCAGAAGGCGCGCATCGTGAAGGCGCTGCAGGCCAACGGCCACACGGTCGGCTTCCTCGGCGACGGCATCAACGATGCGCCCGCGCTGCGCGACGCCGACGTCGGCATCTCGGTCGACAGCGGCGCCGACATCGCGAAGGAAACCGCCGACATCATCCTGCTCGAAAAGAGCCTGATGGTGCTCGAGGAAGGCGTGATCAAGGGCCGCGAGACGTTCGGCAACATCCTGAAGTACCTGAACATGACCGCGAGCTCGAACTTCGGCAACGTGTTCTCGGTACTCGTCGCCAGCGCGTTCCTGCCGTGGGAGCCGATGCTCGCGACGCAGCTGCTCGTGCTGAACCTGATCTACGACACGTCGCAGATGCTGCTGCCGTGGGACAAGATGGATCCCGAGTTCCTGAAGAAGCCGCGCAAGTGGGAAGCCGGCAACATCAGCCGCTTCATGCTGTGGGTCGGGCCGACGTCGTCGGTGTTCGACATCACGACCTACATCCTGATGTGGACCGTGTTCGGCGCGGGTGCGATGTATCACCTGAACGGCGGCACCGGCGGCCAGATCGTGATGAACTCGGGCTGGTTCATCGAGAGCCTGGTATCGCAGACGCTCGTCGTGCACCTGCTGCGCACGCAGAAGATCCCGTTCCTGCAGAGCACGGCCGCACTGCCGGTGCTGCTGTCGACGTTCACCGCGATCGCGATCGGCTGCTGGCTGCCGTTCTCGCCGTTCGCGGAGTCCCTCGGCTTCATGCACCTGCCGGGCACCTTCTGGCTGTGGCTCGCTGCAACGATGGTCGGCTACATCCTGCTCGCGCAGATCGTCAAGACGATCTACGTGCGCCGCTACAAGCAGTGGTTCTGAGCTTTCCCGCTTGACGGCGTCGTGCCGGCCCGCGCCACCCGCGCGGGCCGGCAGGCTCGCCACGCACGAAAGGTAATCCCATGAAAAGAATGCTTCCGCTCGCAGCCGCGAGCGCCCTCCTCGCACCGTTCGACGCCCTCGCCACCCATCCGCTCGTCAGCGACGACACGGGCACGCAGGGCAACGCAAACGGGCAGTTCGAGTTCAACGCCGAGGAAACCTCGAAACAGGAAGAAAACGGCCGCCACCAGCTGTGGAACGCGACCCTCACGCGCGGGTTCGGCGAGCACGCCGACCTCTACGTGAACGTGCCGTACACGCATCTGCAGACACGCACCGACGAGAACGGCGCCGGGGTCGGCGATGTCGAGATCGGCATGAAATGGCGGTTCGTCGAACGCGGTCCGCTGTCGATCGCGCTGAAGCCGAAACTGACGACGCCGACCGGCAACGATCGGCGCGGGCTCGGCACCGGCCGCGTGGGTGCCGGCGCGACGCTGCTCGCGCAGCTCGACGTCGCACGGTTTTCGTTCCTCGCGAATGCGGGCATGACGGTCCAGCCGAATCGCCAGGGCGACCGGACGTCGATCTGGGCCGTGTCGGGCGCGGCGATCTACAAGGCGACCGACACGCTGCAGATCGTGGCCGACATCGGCACGTCGCGCAACACGGCAAGCGGCGCCGGCACAAATCCCGCATTCGTGATCGCGGGCGCGATCTATTCGCCGAAGCCGTGGCTCGACCTCGACATCGGCTACCGGCGCGGGCTGAACGACCAGACTTACGATCATTCGGTGATGGGCGGCGTGACGGTGCGGTGGTAACGCATCGACGCCGCATGTCGAACCGCAACACGACGGGCCGCTTCGCGCGGTCCGTTTTTCATTGCGCGTCGTTCGCGCCGAACAGTTGCGCGCACACCGCGCGCCCTTCGTCGGTCAGCGCGGCGCTGCCGGTGCCGTCCTCGTTCAGCGTCGTCGCGCTCAGGCCTGCCGCGTCGAGCTGTGTCAGCACGCGGCGCAGCGTGCTCATCGGCAATTGCGTGCGTTTCGCGATCTTCGGCAGCGACCAGGTCTTGCCGGCCGGATCGCTCGCGGCATCGTTCAGCGTCGCGAGCGTCGCAACGAGTGCGGGATCGAGCGGGGAGTCGTCGGATTCTGAAGTCATGGGTTACGTTCGGTGAGCGAGACACTGGGGCTTTTGTTCGGCGTCCGGCACGCGATCGGGCGACCGCCGCCGGCCGAGGACACTATACCGCTTCGTCCATCATGCATTCTTGATCGCGGCACGCATGAACGACACGAAGCGTGTGGTGACGGGATCGTCGCGGTCCGACAGCCACGCGAGCCCGACGCGCCACTTCGCGTCCTTGCCGTCGAGCGGCAACACCGTCGCGTCGCGCAGCAGATATTGCGCACGCGACGGAATGAACGCGACGCCCGCACCGGCCGCGACCGACGCGAGCACCGACTGCACGTCTTCGGCCTGCTGCGTCACGTGCGGCACGAAGCGGCGCTCGACGCACCATCGGTCGACCTGCGCGGCCAGCCCTTGCCCGCGTGCACGCTGCAACGCGATGAAGCCAATCTCGTTGAGCGTGCCGAGATCGGCCGGCACGCGCTTCAGGCCGAGATGTGGCGGCACCGCCAGCGCCAGCGCCTCATCGATCACCTTGAACGACGACAGTCCTTCGTCCGAAGGCAGGCGCAGGAACCCGGCGTCGAGCTTGCCCGCGCGCAACCGGCGCGTCTGCTCCGCGGACGACAGGTCGCTCAGCGTGACGGCAATGCCCGGATTCCGGCTGCGAAACTCCGCGACGAGCCGCGGGACGAGCGTGAGCACCGACAGGCAGATGCCCAGCCGCAAATGGCCGCGTTGCCCGCTCGACAGCTCGCGTGCGCGGACGAGGATCTCGTCGGCATCGCGTACGAGCGCCTGCGCGTCGGGCAGGAACCGCTCGCCGAACGGCGTCAGCTCCGCACCGTGCCGGCCGCGCTCGAACAGCTTGCCGCCGAGGCTCGACTCGAGCGCGCCGATCTGCTTGCTCAGTGCCGGCTGGCTCATGTGCAGCGCATCGGCCGCGCGGCTGAAATGGCACAGCTCGGTAACGGTCAGGAACGTTCTCAGCAGTTTCAATTCCATTCTTAAAAGGAATCGTAACGATCAAAACATTCATTTTACCGATCGATTGCGATGGCGTTCAATACGGACATGCCCTTTCAGGAATCGATCGTCATGTCTGTTGATCTCGTCTGTGAATGTCCGCCCGACGACACTTCGTGTGCACCGGCCGCCATCGGCGAGCGCGCCGCAATTGCCGACCCGAGCGCGCCGAAGCGTCGTGCCGAACGCGCTGACGGCCGAGGCCGCCGCTTTCGTTTCGGCGATGCGGTGGACGCGATGAGCGCGATGAACGACGCGCCACCGCGCCCCGTGACCGGCTCGATCGCGATCAGCTTCGCGGTGGTGTCGCGGCGCAACTGGCCGCGTTGAATGGCGTGCGGCACCCGTGCATGCTTGCCATGCCTGCCCTCGCCATCGCGACATCAAACGCTGCATTCACCCGAGCGCCAGGTCGGCGATATCGATGCGATAGATGTTGCCGTCCGTACCGACCGCATGAAGCACGCGACCGCGGCCAGTCATTCGAGCGATGTCGACCGGTACGGAACCATCGCGCTGCAAGCGATACGTGCGCACCAGTCGAGCTTCGCCACCGCCATCGATACGCACCAGATACAACATGTCACGGTCCTGATACGAGCCGCAGAGCAGTGCCACGTATCCGTCGGGCCGCGTCACATCCTCCATGACCGCGAACGCATGGCTGCCGCTAACCGGCATCCGCGATGACCAGACGGTTTGCCGGTCACGCACGCGGGTCAGCGCGAATGTGTTGTAGTAGTAGATCCACGCGTCCCGATCGTCCGGAACATTGAGCGCATAACAGCAGTCGATCGGCCCGAACCCCGGCGACGGAGCAAACGCATAGCGCTGCTCGCCGGCCCGGCTCCACGCGATCAACCCTGGCGCACCGACCGGCGAATCCCAGCCCAGATTGCCGTACACGCCCTCGTCGAAATAGGACGTCCAGATTTCCCCCGCAGCCGTGGACTGCACGGCCTCGATGCCGTCGCCCAGCAGGATTGCGCCGTGCGGTGTGCCGTCGCGTCGATAGAAGCGGCCATTCAGGTCGAAATCGTCGTCGCCGCGGCGGACGGACCGGCAGCACACCAGCAGCAGATCGTCGCCGACAGGCTGGATGTCGTGGATATTGAACGGCTCCTTGTCGATCATGCAGTCCAGGCGAACCTCGCCGCCCTGCCAGGCCATCACGCGATACCGCTGCGACGTTGACGGCACCGTTTTCGGAAAAGACGCACCGTTCGATAGCGTCCGGTCATCGAGCGGCTCCAGTGCAAACACCATGTACAGTGCGTCGTCCGGTCCGACGTTGAAGGCAACCAGTTCACCCGTCGCGGACAGGCTGTCGATCGATACGCAAGACTGCACGGGCAACGCGTGCGGGCGGCTGGACATGGGCGCTCCTGGAAATGATCTCGACATCTTGCCGGCTGTTCCATCATTTGTCAGGCAGGCGCGACATATCGACGCGAATCGCCATGCAAAGCGGCGTCAACCTGCTGACAGTGCCGCCGAAACGCACCGAATCGCGCATCTTTTCCCGCCTTCAATCGTCATCGCCCCGCGATCGACCGTATAATTTTCCGCATCCCGCTGACCACCCATACATTCCACGCAGCCTCACCGCGCGTGAAAAGGAGACTTTCGCTTGACCGGCCTCATCGCGCGCCTGCCATTCGCCCGGACCACCTTGCTCGTCGCCCTGTCGATGCTGATGCTCGCCTTTTCGACGAATGCATCGTCCACGCCACGCAACCCGCCGCCGCGCGCCGCGCACGCTCATGCGCCGGCGAAGGCCGTCAAGAAAGCCGTCAAGAAGAAGCCGGCCCAGCGCAACAAGAAGGCCGTCAAGCATCGTCGCCCGCGCGTGAAGCACCAGGCGGTGAAGCGTCACGCAGCACCGGCCCCGCAGCAGCGTCGCGCCAAGCGCACGACCGCCGTGCGCCCGCGCCCGGCCGACAAGCCGCGCCTGATGGCGAGCTGCGGCTACAGTCCGCGTGCGGTCAATTCCCTCCATTCACGCGCGGCCTACGTGCTCGACGTCGATTCCGGCACGCCGCTTCTGGCGCGCAACGCACGCACGGTGCGGCCGATCGCGTCGATCTCGAAGCTGATGACGGCCGTCGTCGCACGCGACGCCGACCGTCCGCTGAACGGCGTGCTGCGCGTCACCGCGCACGACCGCGACACGATCAAGTTCACCGGGTCGCGCCTGCAGGTCGGCTCGGAACTGTCGCGCCGCGAGATGTTCCATATCGCGCTGATGTCGTCGGAAAACCGCGCGGCCGCCGCGCTGAGCCGCGACTATCCGGGCGGGCGCGCCGCGTTCGTCAACGCGATGAATCGCGAAGCGCGCCGGCTCGGCATGCGCCATACGCACTTCCGCGAGCCGACCGGCCTGTCGCCGCACAACGTGTCGACGGCAGAGGATCTCGCGAAGCTCGTCGGCGCGGCGGCGCAGGATCCGCTGATCCGCTATTTCTCGACGGATACGTCGACCACCGTGCGCCCGGGCGACGGCGAGCTGCTGTATGTGAATTCCGACCCGCTCGTCCGCTACCGCCGCCTGCCGATCCGGCTGCAGAAGACCGGCTTCATCAACGAGTCGGGGCACGGCGTCGTGATGCGCATGCGTGTGAAGGGCCGCCGCGAAACGGTCGTGCTGCTCGGCGCACCGACGCGCGCAGGCGTCTCGAGCGATGCCATCAAGATCCACCGCTGGCTGTCCTGCTCGATCCAGTAAGCGCGCACGGGCGGCCGGCGCGTTCACCGACGGGAGCGATGCCATGCAGGACGAATACCGCTTCAACGCGTTTGGACGGCTGCTGGCCGTCGTGCGCAACAACGGCCGCTGGGCCGTGTTCGATCTCGGCACCGAAGGCAAGCGGCGCCCGGCCGACCTGCACATTCCGTCCGCGCTCGCCGCTGACGAACTCGCGCAATACCTCGGCGACCTGCTGCACGAGGATGCGACCCCGAGATACAGCGAAGTCGTCCCGGTCCCGCTCCGCGGCGCGTAACCGCCCTCCTGCTGCACGCCGGCTCGGCGGACAATTCGACAGTTAAACTTGCAAGTTTAACTGTCGTGTCCTATGATCCGCCGCATGAACCCGCCACGCAAACCCGGCGTTTCTGCCGACATCGTCGCCGCCGACCTGACCCTTGCAGTCGGCCAGTTGATCCGCCGGCTCCGCTCCGAGATCGAATCCGGCGGGCTCGGCATGTCCCAGACGAGCGCGCTCGCGCGACTCGAACGGCACGGGCCGATGACGACCGCCGACCTCGCGCGCGCTGAAGCGATGAAGCCGCAGTCGATGAAGGCGACGCTCGCGAGCCTCGAGGAAGACGGTCTCGTCGAGCGCGAACCACATCCGACCGACGGCCGCCAGATCCTGTTCCGGCTGACCGCGGCCGGCCTCGACGCCCGGCTCAAGCGCAACGCCGCGAAACACCAGTGGCTCGGCGCCGCGATCGCGCAGCTCGATCCCGACGACATCGACACGCTCGCCGCCGCGATCCCGCTGATCCGCCGCATCGGCGAGCAATGAATCCGGCCGGCGCGCGCCACGGCATTCGCGCGCACGGCTTTCTTCGTCCCTTTCACGGAGTCCCATCATGAGCGCAACCCGTCTCGACACGAACACCGCACTCGTCGTCATCGACCTGCAGAAAGGCATCGTCGCCCTCCCCACCGCGCACCCGGTCGAACCGGTGATCGCGCACACCCGCACGCTGCTCGACGCATTCCGCAGCCGCGGCCTGCCGGTCGTGCTCGTCAACGTCGCGGGCGGCGCACCGGGCCGCACGCAGCAGCAGGTGCGCCTGGACGCCCTTCCCGCCGACTGGGCCGAACTCGTGCCCGAACTGAACCGGCAGCCGGGAGATCACGTCGTGACGAAAAAGACCTGGGGCGCCTTCACCGGCACCGACCTCGACGCGCACCTGAAGGCGGCCGGCGTCACGCAGATCGTGCTGACCGGCATCGCGACGAGCATCGGCGTCGAATCGACCGCACGGCAGGCGCATGAACTCGGCTACAACGTCACGCTCGCCATCGATGCGATGACCGACCTCAACGCGGACGCGCATGTGAACAGCGTCGAGCGACTGTTCCCGCGCCTCGGCGAGACGGGCACGACGCAGGACATCGTCACGCTGCTCGACCGGCGCGGCGAGTGAGCGACCAACACGCTCGGCCGGCGCAGGACCACGCGACCGGCCGGCCCGATCCGTCGATCTGGAAGGTCAGCGCGGTCGCGGTGCTCGGCTCGCTGCTGTCGCAGCTCGACGCGACGATCGTCAACGTGTCGCTGTCGAGCCTCGCGACCGACCTGCACGCGAGCCTCGCGACGATCCAGTGGGTGACGAGCGGCTACCTGCTCGCGCTCACGCTGGTGCTGCCGCTGAACGGCTGGCTCGTCGACCGGATCGGCGCAAAGGCGCTGTATCTGTGGTGCTTCTCTGCGTTCACGCTCACGTCGGCGCTGTGCGGGCTTGCTTGGTCCGCGCCATCGCTGATCGCGTTCCGCGTGCTGCAAGGCGTGAGCGGCGGGCTGCTCGCGCCGATGGCGCAGATGATGATCGCGCGCGTCGCCGGCCAGCAGATGGCACGCGTGATCGGCTACGCGGCCGTGCCCGTGCTGCTTGCGCCGATCCTCGGCCCGGTCGTTGCGGGCGCGATCCTGCAGCACACGTCGTGGCGCTGGCTGTTTCTCGTGAACCTGCCCGTCGGCGTATTGGCACTCGCGCTGGCCGTGCGGTTCCTGCCCGGCGACCGTGACGACACGCAGCCGCGCGAGCTCGACTGGGTCGGCCTGGCGCTGCTGTCACCGGGGCTCGTGCTGTTCCTGTACGGCATCGAGCGGATCAACGAAGCGCTCGGCATCGCGGCGATCGTCGCGGCCGTGCTGTTGCTTGCGGCGTTCCTGCGCGTCGAAACGCGCAAGGGCGACCACGCGCTGATCGACCTGGCGCTGTTTCGCGGCAAGGTGTTCGGCGCGGCCGCGTCGACGCAGTTCCTGTCGAACGGCGCGCTGTTCGCGGGCCAGATGCTGATTCCGGTGTTCCTGATCCAGGCGTGCGGCCGCACGCCCGGCGAGATGGGCTGGCTGCTCGCGCCGATGGGCCTCGGCATGCTCGTCACCTACCCGTCGATGGGCGCGCTGACGAGCCGGTTCGGCGTGCGCCGGCTGGCCGCCGCCGGCGCGTTGCTCGCGCTGTTCGCGACGCTGCCGTTCGTGTTCCTCGCGCTGACCGGCTACGATCCGTACCTGCTCGTGCCGGCGCTGTTCCTGCGCGGCATGGGCCAGAGCGCGATCGGCACACCGTCGATCTCCGCCGCGTATGCGTCGGTCGAGCGCCGCAACCTGCCGATGGCGACCACCTCGCTCAATATCGTGCAACGGCTCGGCGGCCCGACGTTCACGACGGTCTGCACGCTGTTCCTCGCTTGGCGGCTGCAGGTCGAATCGGTGACGAGCGGCGGCACGCAGGCCAACGCGTACGCGTGGGCGTTCGGCCTGCTTTGCGTGCTGCACGCGGCAAGCTTCGTCACGACGCTGCGGCTGCCGTTGTGGTCGGACGGTGCGGGCGGGAAACCCGCCGGCGCCGCGCGCGCCGGTTCGCGCTGACCACGGATGCTGCGCCGCGCTATGTCGCGCCATGCCGCGCTGCGCGCACGGCGTCGCTACGGCAGCCACATCGGCACGATCGACACCACGAGCAGCACGCCGAGCCCGGCATTGAGCCAGCGCCACTGCCGCTCCGTGCGCAACACGCGCGCGAACAGCAGCCCGGCGAAACACCACAGCGACAGCGACGCCATCGCGGCCACGCCAAACGCCAGTCCAAGCAAGACGCCGAGCCGTGCCGGACCGGAGGCGAGCGCGGCGAACGACGCGGCGGCACCGAGCGTCATCGCCCAGCCTTTCGGGTTGTGCCAGAGCATCCAGACGCCGCTGACGAACCCCTGCGGCCGATGCACCGCGGCATCGAGCCTCGGCTTGCCGCCACGCCCGATGCGCACGGCCAGCCACACGAGGTACAGCGAACCGACCGCCTTCATCGCGAGTTGCAACGCGGGCAGCGCAAGCAGCACGCCGCCGAGCCCGGCCGCGGCAGCGGCGGCCATCGACGCCAGGCCGGCCGCGATGCCCGCCATCAGCGGCAGCGAACGCCGATAGCCGAAATGCGCGCCCGAGGCGGTCGCGAGCGTCGTCGCGCCGCCCGGCGTCACGGTGGACACGATCACGAACAGCATCAGCGGCAGGTAGTCGCGGAACGGCACGGAAGCTCCCGGTTGTCGTCGTCGAAGCTCCGTTTTACCCGCGCCCCTTCCATTACGACAGCGAAAGCTTTTTATGCCTGCCATTAGCACTCATAATGCGTCGCATGGTACGCAATCTCGACATCGCGCTGCTGCGCGCCTTCGTCACCGTCGCCGAGCATCGCAGCATGACGGCGGCCAGCCGCGCGCTACACCTGACGCAAGGCGCGATCAGCCAGCAGGTCGCACGGCTCGAAACGCTGTCCGGCCCGCTGTTCGTCCGCGAGCACCGCAACCTGCTGCTCACGGCGGACGGCGAGCGGGTGCTCGGGCAGGCGCGCCGGCTGCTCGCCGTGCACGATGCGCTGCTGACCGACATGACGGCCGGCGTAGTGGAAGGGGCCGTGCGCGTCGGTGCGCCGCAGGATCTCGTCTCCTCCTGCCTCGCACCGATCCTGAAAGGCTATGCGCAAGCGCATCCGCAGGTCGCGCTCACGCTCGTGTGCGCGGCCTCGCCGGAACTGCGCCGGGGGCTCGCGCAGGGCGAACTCGACGTCGCACTGATCGAGGCGCCGGTCGGGCCATCGCGCGGCGAGTGCATCGCCGTCGACCGCCTGGTCTGGGTCGGCGCGAAAGGCGGCACCGCGTACCGGAATACGCCGCTGCCCGTGTCGATGGTCGCGCAGACCTGCGCGTTCCGCCCGACGGTGCTCGACGCGCTGCGCGGCTGCGATCGCGCGTGGCGCACCGTGTTCGAGAACGGCAGCATCGATGCGACGGCCGCGACCGTGCGCTCCGATCTCGCCGTGACCGCCTGGCTCGCGTCGACCGTACCGGCCGACCTCGACATCCTGCCGGCCGGCAGCGGCCTGCCCGCACTGCCGAACTTCGCGATCAACCTGCATCTGCCGCGCGGCCAGCGCACGCCGGCCGCGACGGAACTCGCCCGCCATCTGCGCAACGGCTTCGCGCGCGTGCGGGCGGCCGCCTAGCGCCGGTTCCCGCTACACGATGCCCGGCTCCTGCGGCGCCGGTGTCGTACCGGCAGCCTCCAGCGCCTGGTGCAGCGTCGGGAAAATGCACGACGCGCCGACGATTTCCGTGATCCGGTGGCGATCCATGTCGGCGCGCAGGTAGCGGTTGACGCGCCCGAACAGCACGCCGATCCCGCGTGCCTGCAGCATCTTGACGAGGTCGGTCAGCGTCCGCGCGGCCGAATAGTCGATGTCGGTGATCGCGCCCGCATCGACGACGAACCAGCGCGTCGGCACCGGCGCCGCATCGACGAGCTCGGTCACTTCGGCGGTGAACAGATGGTCGTTCGCGAAGAACAGGTCGGAGCCGAACCGGTAGACGATCAGCCCCGGCGCCGTCATCGCACCGCGTCGCGCGGGCACCGGCTGCCACCGTCCGTTGCCTTCGACGGGTTCGAGCACCATCGTGTGCGGCTGGTAGCTGTGGCGCACGTGCCGCATCAGCGACAACGCGACGGCCAGCAGGATCCCGTGCTCGACGCCGACCGTCACGACGGCCAGCGCCGTCACCAGCGCGAGCGTGAACTCGCCGGGGCTTTCCTTGCGGATCGCGGCGAGGCTGCGCACGTTGATCAGCCCGAGCGCGATCGTGAACACGATGCCGGCCAGCACCGCATGCGGCAGGTACTGCAGATAGGTGCTGAAGAACAGCAGGACCACCGCCACCACGGCCGCGAACGCGAGGTGCCCGATCTGGCTGCGCACGCCCGCGCCGTCGGCCATCGCCGTCTGCGTCGGGCTGCCGTTGACGACGAACGCGCCGCCCACCGCCGCCGCCGCGTTCGCGGCCGCGAGGCCGAGGATATCGACGTTGGTATCGACCTCCTCGTCGTACTGCTGCGCGAACACGCGTGCGGCGGCCGCACTCTGCGCAATGATCATCACGAAGCACGACGCGGCGACCGGCACGAGATCGAGGAACTGCTGCCACGTGACGGACGGCCAGCGCAGCGGCGGCAGCCCGCCGGCGACCGGCCCGAGCACCGCGATGCCGTGCGCGGCGAAGCCGAACGCGGAGCTGGCCGCGATGCTGCCTGCGACCGCGATCATCGGCATCGGCACGCGTGGCAGGAACCGCTTGCACGCGAGAATCGCGACGACGACGAGCGCCGCGAGCGCGAACGTCGGCCGGCTCGTATGGACGAGATGCGTGACGACGTAGTCGAGCTGCGCCAGGCTGCGCGACGCCGGGTACGGCACGGCCAGCCCGAGCATGTCGCCGAGCATCGCAATCGACACCTGTACGCCGACACCGGCGAGAAAGCCGACCAGCACCGTACGCGACAGGAAATCGGCAAGAAAACCCAGCTTGAAGATACGCGCAAGCAGCAGCATCGCGGCCGTCAGCAGCGCGACCATGCCGGCCAGCGCCACGTACTCGGCGCTGCCGGCCGGCGCGATCGACGACAGCCGGCTCGCGAAAATCGTCGCGGTCGCGGAATCGGCGGCCACCACCAGATGCCGCGACGCGCCGAAGCACGCGAACGCGACGAGCGGCAGGAACACCGTGTAGAGGCCCGTGACAGCCGGCATCCCGGCGATGCGGGCATAGCCGAGCACCTGCGGGATGTCCATCGACGCGAGCGACATGCCCGCGAAGATGTCGCGGATCGCCCCGCCACGACGGATCGGGAGGATGCCTTTCAGCAGCCGCACGCCTGACGCGCGGCTTTCGTTGGAATCTTGCATGCGTGGAATGCGTGAATACGGGGTGACGGGGTTCGCAAAGGCGTTCGCGCATCGTGCCCCGGGCAGGCATCGCATGGCAAGTGCGCGAAGGCGGTGCGTGTCGCTCACCGTCGGCGCTGGGCCGCACGCAACGACGAACGGCCCACCGACGATCCATGCGACGTCCGCATGATTGCGCGGATCGCCGTTCACGCGCATCGAAGCACGAAGGCCCGCCGTAGCGGGGTCGAGACGATCCCGTGCCGGTGTGCCACGCATCCGGCCGCACGCGCGTGCGACGGCTTGCGGTGACGCGCTTTCGTTACCCGCCCTCACCCGATTACAGAGGAGACCTGCGCAATGGTGAGGAAGTTCGGGAGCGCGCCCCCCGCATTCCCGGCAACGTACACGGAACCCGATGGCACAATCACGGTCCCTTTCATGTGCCCTTCACCGGGCGCGCGCCGCGCCGCGGCGCCGATTCAACGCACGAGAAGGCCCCTGTTTGCCCCTATGACCCTGAACGAATCCTGGTTTGCGCCGCTCGTCGGCATCCTCATCCTGCTCGCCGCCGCCGGCGCGATCACCGCCGTCGTCCATTTCCTGCTGTTCCGCGTGGTCGCGCGGCTCGCACGGCTTTCCGCCACGCGCGTCGACGACGCGCTATTCGAGTTCGGCGCGTTCAAATGGCTGAACCGCATCGTCCCGTTCGTCGTGATCAAGCTCGGGCTCGGCGCGGTGCCCGGCATCCCCGAGACGGCCGCCGAGGCCGCCGACAAGGTGCTGTTCGCGCTGATCGTGTTCCTCGTGACGATGACGGTCAGCGCGACGCTGTCCGCGCTCGAACACACGCATCGCACGTACCAGCGCGATCAACACGACCAGCCGCACCTGTCGCTGAAAGGCGCGATGCAGCTCGTCAAGCTCGTGATGTTCATCACGGCCGCGCTGGTCGTGATCGGCGATGCGACCGGCAAGCAGATCGGCCTGCTGCTGTCCGGCATCGGCGCGATGTCGGCGGTGCTGATGCTGATCTTCAAGGACACGCTGCTCGGCCTCGTCGCGGGCGTGCAACTGTCGTCGAACGACATGCTGCGGATCGGCGACTGGATCACGATGCCGTCGGCCGGCGCGGACGGCACCGTGATCGACATCACGCTGAACACCGTCAAGGTCGCGAACTTCGATCACACGATCATCACGGTACCGACGTGGAAGCTGATCACCGAGAGCTACCAGAACTGGCGCGGGATGACCGAAGCGGGCGGGCGCCGCATCAAGCGCGCGCTGTTCGTCGACGCGACGAGCGTGCGCTTTCTCTCAAACGACGAGATCGAGCGGCTCGAACGCCTGACGCTGCTGAAGGATTATCTCGAGGACAAGGTCGACGCGATCGAGCAATGGAACGGCACGCTCGGCGCAGCCGGCGACTGCCCGGCGAACCGCCGCCAGCTGACGAACCTCGGTACGTTCCGCGCGTATGTCGCGAACTACCTGAAAGGCCATCCGCGCATCCGCCGCGACATGACCTGCATGGCGCGGCAACTGCCGCTCACGGCCGAAGGCATTCCGCTCGAACTGTACTGCTTCACCGACACGACGACGTGGGTCGACTACGAGGCCATCCAGTCCGACCTGTTCGATCACCTGATCGCGGTGTTGCCGGAATTCGGGTTGCGCGTGTACCAGCACCCGTCAGGCTTCGACATGCGGCAGATGGTCGGCGCCGCGCAAACCGTGCAGCACGCGCCGCACGCGGGTTGATGCATGCGATGGCGGCCGGTGATCGGCCGCCGCTCGCCGCGCGGCTCCCTGCACTCACCGCGCCGCGCACTCCGACGCGAGCCGCCCGAGCACCTTCAATGCATCCTCGATCTGCCGCGACCATGGATAGCTGTAGTTGAGCCGGATGAAATGCCGGTAATCGGTGCTCGCCGAGAACATGTGCCCGGGGCCGACCGTGATCCCTTGAGCGAGCGCCACCGCATACAGCTTCATCGCGTCGACCTGCGGCGGCAGCTCGACCCACAGCACGTACCCGCCCTGTGGCTGCGACAGCCGCGTGCCTTCCGGGAAGAAGCGCCGCACCATCGCGCTCATCAGGCTCGCCTGCTGCGCGTACTGCTTGCGCATGCGTCGCAGATGAAAATCGTAGCCGTCGTATTTCAGGTACTCGGCAATTGCGAGCTGCTCGATTGCGGGCGTCGCAAGCGTGTTCAGGAATTTCAGCTTCTCGACCTGGTCGCGGTAGCGGCCCGGCATCGCCCAGCCGATCCGGTAGCGCGGCGACAGGCTCTTCGTGAACGACGCGCAATGCAGCACGAGCCCGTCGCGGTCGAACGACTTCAGCGCGCTCGGCGTCGTGTCGCCGAAGTGCAGCTCGTGATAGACGTCGCTCTCGATCGCCGGCACGCCGTGCTTCGCCAGCAATTCGACGAGCGCGCGCTTGCGCGCGTCGGGCATCTCGAACCCGAGTGGATTCTGGTAATTCGGCATCACCATGCACGCGGCGATGTGCTCGCGTTCGAGGATCCGTTCGAGCGCATCGAGATCGATGCCGTCGACCGGATGCGTCGCGACTTCCAGCGCGCGCATGCCCATCCGCTCGATCGCGTGCAGCATCGCGTAGAAGGTCGGCGACTCGACGGCGATCGTGTCGCCCGGCTTTGCGACGGCCTGCAGGCACAGGTTGATCGCCTCGGTCGCGCCGATCGTCACCACGATCTCGCCGGGTTCGACCGCGATCCCGCGCTCCGCATAGCGCCGCGCGATCTGGCGGATCAGCTCCTGGTTGCCGGGCGGCAGATCGTCGATCACGCCCCAGCGCGTGCGGCGGCGGCCGATCGTCTGCGCATAGCGCGCGAGACGCTGCACCGGAAACTGCGACGCGTCGGGATATGGCGAGCCGAGCGGCACCGCGTCGTCGCGCGAGATCGAGCGCAGCGTCGACAGCACGAGCCGGCTCACGTCGACGGCCGACGGCTCGGCGGCAGGCGCCGACATGTGCAGCTCGGCCTCGGCCGGCGCCGACGCGCGCGCGCGGACGAAATAGCCCGATTGCGGCCGGCTTTCGATCAGGCCGCGGCTTTCCAGCACGAGGTACGCGCGCAGCACGGTCGTGACGCTGAGCTGCTGCTGCCGGCTCGCCTGCCGCACCGACGGAATCCGCTCGCCGGGCCGGTACACGCCACGTTCGATCTGCGCCTGGAGATCGTCGGCCAGTTGTTCGTAACGCTTCATGCGCCTTCCTTTCAACTTCCCTTCAACAACACAGTTGCGATCCGCACTGCCTGAATGGCCGCAACTGTACTCTTTTTTGAAGCGAACAGGTGTACACACAGCCGGACCGGGGCCGCGCGTACTCTGCACCTATCGACCCCGACACCCGCTGCATCATGAAAAAGAAATCCGCCACCGCGCGCATCGAACCGTACACCCACCCGGCCGCCGGCTGGGGCGCGCTGAAAGCCGTCACGATCAACCTGATCAAGGAAAAGGTCGCAGGCGGCAACTACCGTACGCTGCTGCGCCAGAACCAGCCGGACGGCTTCGACTGCCCGGGCTGCGCGTGGCCCGACCGCCAGCACGCATCGACGTTCGAATTCTGCGAAAACGGCGTGAAGGCCGTGGCCGCCGAAGCGACAAGCAAGCGCGTGACGCCCGACTTCTTCGCCGCGCACACCGTGACCGAGCTGCTCGAGCAGTCGGACTTCGAACTTGAGCAGCACGGCCGGCTCACCGACCCGATGGTGTATGACGCGCAGACCGACCGCTACGTGCCGATCGCCTGGGACGACGCGTTCGAGCTGATCGCGCGCCACCTGCGTGAGCTGCCCGACCCGAACCAGGCCGCGTTCTACACGTCCGGCCGCGCCAGCAACGAAGCGGCGTTCCTGTACCAGCTGCTCGTGCGGCTGTACGGCACGAACAACTTCCCCGACTGCTCGAACATGTGCCACGAGGCGACGAGCCGCGGGCTGCCGGCGTCGGTCGGTGTCGGCAAGGGCACCGTCACGCTCGACGATTTCGAACACGCGGACACGCTGCTGATCTTCGGCCAGAACCCGGCCACCAACCACCCGCGGATGATGGGCGAACTGCGCGAGTGCGCGAAGCGCGGCGCGACGATCGTGTCGATCAACCCGCTGAAGGAACGCGGCCTCGAACGCTTCGCCGATCCGCAAAGCCCGATCGAAATGCTGACGATGTCGGGCACCAAGATCGCGTCGACGTTCATCCAGCCGACGATCGGCGGCGATTTCGCGCTGATCAAGGGGATGGCGAAGCGTGTGCTCGAACTCGACGACGCCGCGCGCGCCGCCGGTGCGCCGCGCGTGCTCGACACCGCGTTCATCGGCGAGCACACGGCCGGCTTCGACGCATTCGCCGACGACCTGCGCAACGAAAGCTGGTCCGCACTGACGGCCGAAAGCGGCGTGCCGTATGAACAGATCGACAGCCTCGCGCAACTCTATGCACGCAGCGAGCGCGTGATCGCGACGTGGGGCATGGGCATCACGCAGCACAAGCATTCGGTCGCGACCGTGCAGATGCTGACGAACCTGATGCTGATGCGCGGCAACATCGGCCGCCCGGGCGCGGGCCTGTGCCCGGTGCGCGGCCACTCGAACGTGCAGGGCAACCGCACGGTCGGCATCGAGGAAAAGCCGTCGCAGGCGTTCCTCGACCGGCTCGGCCACGTGTTCGACTTCGAACCGCCGCGCCACCACGGCCTCGATGTCGTCGAGACGATCGAAGGGATGCTCGAAGGCCATGTGAAGGTGCTGATCGGCCTGGGCGGCAACTTCGCGATGGCGACGCCCGACACGCCGCGCACGTGGGAAGGCATGCGCCGTTGCGACCTCTCGGTGCACATCACGACGAAGCTGAACCGCAGCCACCTGATCCACGGCCGCGACGCGCTGATCCTGCCGACGCTCGGCCGCACCGAGATCGACCTGCAGGACAACGTCGCGCAAGGCGTGACGGTCGAGGATTCGATGAGCATGGTCCACGTGTCGTACGGGATGAACAAGCCGGCGTCGCCGAACCTGATGTCGGAGCCCGCGATCGTCGCGCACATGGGCAATGCGCTGTTCGGCAACGGCAAGATCGACTGGCTGGCCTACAAGGACGACTACGCAAAGATCCGCGACGCGATCGAGGCGACGCTCGACGGCTTCTACGACTACAACACGCGCATCGCGCGGCCGGGCGGCTTCCACCTGCGCGTCGCGTCGCGCGACCGCGAATGGCTCACGCCGACGGGCAAGGCGAACTTCATCGCGCACGCGCTGCCGACCGACACGCCGATCCAGCGTGCCCGCGCGCAGCACGGCGAACGGCTGATGACGCTGATGACGACGCGCTCACACGATCAGTACAACACGACCGTCTACGGGCTCGACGACCGCTATCGCGGTGTGTTCGGCCAGCGCCGCGTGGTGTTCGTCAACCGTGACGACCTCGCAATGCTCGGCCTGAAGGCCGGCGACTGGGTCGACATGGAAACCGTGTGGCACGACGGCATCGAGCGGCGCGCGGACGGCTTCCTGCTCGTCGAGTACGACATCCCGCGCGGCTGCATCGGCGCGTACTACCCGGAAACGAACCCGCTCGTGCCGCTCGACAGCGTCGGCGACGTGTGCAACACGCCGACGTCGAAGTCGATCCCGGTGCTGCTGCATCGCGCGGCCGCGCCGGCGTCGATCGCCGCCTGACGGAGCGCAGCGATGATCGTTCGTCCGCGCGAGCATTGGCTGCGGATGCTGCTCGTCTGGAACGGCTCGGTGCTGCCGACCATCCTGCCGCAGCTCGTGCTGACGCTCGCGATCAGCCTCGTCGCGGTATGGGGTGGCGGCCGCGTGCTCGGCGAGAAGGTGCCGCTGAACCCGACGCCGTTCACGCTGATCGGCCTCACGCTCGCGATCTTCGCGGGCTTTCGCAATAACGCGAGCTACGAACGCTACCGCGAGGGGCGGCAACTGTGGGGCGGGGTTCTGACCGCCACGCGCACGCTGGTGTCGCAGGCGCTCTGCTACGGCGCGATCGATCGTGACGATGCCTCGCGGCGCGTGTTCGTGCGGAAAGTCGTCGCGTTCGTCTATGCGCTCAAGCATCAACTGCGCGGCACCGATCCGGCCGCGGACCTGCGCGGGCTGCTCGACGGCGCCACCTATGCGCGCGTCGCCGCTTCGCGGTTCCGCCCGGTCGTGATCGTGCACGAACTGCGCGAAGCGTTCGCCGCACGCGCCGATGCGGGCCACCTCTCTGACACGCGGCTCTGGATGCTCGACGCGCGCCTCGACGATCTCGTGTCGATGGTGAGCGGCTGCGAACGGATCGCGTCCACGCCGATCCCGTTCTCGTACGACGTGCTGCTGCACCGGACCATCTACGCGTACTGCGTGCTGCTGCCGTTCGGTCTCGTCGATTCGATCGGCGCGGCGACGCCGTTCGTCTCCGTGTTCGTCGCCTATACGCTGATCGCGCTCGACGCGATCGCGCATGCGATCGCCGAGCCGTTCGGCGACGGGCCGAACCATCTCGCACTCGATGCGATGACGCGCCAGATCGAGCGCACGCTGCTCGAACTGAACCGCGAGCCGCTGCCGGCGGAAGTGACGCCGGGCAAGGCCTATCGGCTCAGTTGACGCACTGCCCGCCGCACACGCGCGTCGGGCACGCCGTCATTCCTGGCGGCCTCGCAGGAAGCCATCGTGCGCGGCCGCCGTCTCCGCGATCGTTCTCAACAGCACCGCACCGCGCAGCAGCGCGCGGCCGTCGTCGCTATCGACTTCGGTCACGCGCCGCAGCAGCACGCGGGCTGCCGCGTTGCTGGCGCGCTCCAGCCGCGCGAAATCCGCGTGCCCGACCCGCCCTCGCACCAACGCGACCGCACGGCGCGCCGCCGGCTCGCGCGTCGCCAGTTCCGCCAGCGCCAGCAGGCTGTCGCCGATCGTCCAGGCCGCGAGCAGATCGCGCAGGTCGCGCTCGATCAGGTCAGGCGGCAGACGGCCCGCGAAACCGAGTTCACGGCCGAGACGGTCGGCCGTGCGGCTCAGCCATTCACTCGCCCGCCACGCCCGCGGGTTGCGTGCGATGCGCGTCAGGTCGTCGCGCACCGCGCGATGCAGGCGCCGCCGGCTCGTGCCGGGATCGCCGGGAAACACGAGTGAGAACACCAGCGCCCCGAACGCAATGCCCAGCAGCGTGGCGAGCGCCGAATTGAGAAAGGCGGCATCGCCGATGCGTGCCGTATTGTCCGGCGACGTGAAATTCCAGAAGAAGATCGAGAAGCCGCTGCCGATGCCGGCCGTGCGCGGATTGCGCATCGCGATGCCCGTGCCGATCATGAACACGCCGAGGATGTACGCAAGCATCTCGAAGCCCGACACCGCCGGCAGCAGCACGAAATTGCAGAGCGCGCCCGCGACCGCCGCGCACGCCGCCCCTTTCAGGAAGCCGACGGTGGCGCCCACCGAGTTCGGGCGCGTCGAGAACAGCGCGCAGACCACGCCCGTGATCGCGACGAACCCGGCGCCCGACGGCCACGCGGTGACGATCCACAGCGCCGACGCGACCAGCACCGCGATGAACGCGCGAATCCCGTTGTGCCACGCGAGTACCGGATCGTGGTGGAACGCATAGCGCACGCGCGATGCCGGCGGATTCGGCCGGTCCAGCTGCGCCTTGCCCGCAAAGGCGGCGTCGAACCCGGCAAGCAGTGCCGCCAGCCGGTCGAGCGTAAGCAGGCGAGACGGGTCCGAACCAGCCGGCTCCGCGGCCTCGGCACGCACCGCGTCGTCCACGCGCGCACGCAATGCGGTCAGCGCGGGCCCCGCTTCGCCCGACGCGGCCACGCCGTCGAGCACCTGCGCAGCATCG
>NZ_JAAGPE010000088.1:0-237 GCF_017104605.1 Burkholderia sp. Ac-20384
GGATGTGTTGTGTGTTGTATGATCTGTTGAGTATGGTGGAGGTGTGGTGCGTAGATTGTGACTGTTGTGCGATCATGTGCGTTGATGATGGCGTATTGTTGATGTAGAGAGTGTGGTGTTGCTGGCTGGTCATTACATATGTGGCGTGTTGCAGTTCATGTAGTAGTGGGTATAATGTTGCAATACGATTTAGGTATAAGATTTGTCGTGTTTATTAAGGTGAGGTGTTTTTTTTTT
>NZ_JAAGPE010000089.1:0-31734 GCF_017104605.1 Burkholderia sp. Ac-20384
TGCTGCGCCGGCGCGCAGCCGCTCGGGCAGGTCGGGGTTCGCGACGAACGGGCGGCCGAACGCGATCAGGTCGGCCCAGCCGGCGGCGATCGCGTCACGCGCGCGCTCGGCGGTGTACGCGCCGGCGTAGATCAGCACGCCCGGGTACGCGGCGCGCAGTTGCTGCTTGAATTCGACCGGCATCAGCGGCGCGTCGTCCCAGTCGGCTTCCGCGATGTGCAGGTAGCCGACACCGAGTTCGCCGAGCAGCGTCGCGGCCGCGAGGTAAGTCGTTTCCGGATCGTCGTCGACGCAGCCGTTCAGCGTCGTCAGCGGCGCGAGGCGGATGCCGACGCGCGATGCGTCGCCCGTGCCTTCGATCAGCGCCTGCGTGACTTCGCGCAGGAAGCGCAGCCGGTTTTCGAGCGAGCCGCCGTACGCGTCGGTGCGCGTGTTCGCATTCGAGTCGATGAACTGGTTCACGAGATAGCCGTTCGCGCCGTGCAGCTCGACACCGTCGAAGCCGGCCTCGATCGCGTGGCGCGCGGCGGCGCGGTATTGATCGACGATCTCGCGGATCTCGTCGATCGTCAGCGCGCGCGGCTCGGACGCCTGCACGAAGCCGGGTGTGCTGCCGTCTTCACCGGCAACGAACACGTTCACGCCTTGCGCCTGCAGCGGCGACGACGACACCGGTTGTCGGCCGTCGAGCAGGCTCGTGTGGCTCAGCCGGCCGACGTGCCACAGCTGCGCGAAGATCCGGCCGTGCGCGGCATGCACGGCGTCCGTCACCTTGCGCCAGCCGGCGACCTGCGACGGCGTGTGGATACCGGGCGTCCATGCGTAGCCCTTGCCGAGCGGCGCGATATAGGTGCCTTCGCTGACGATCAGGCCCGCGCTCGCGCGCTGCGCGTAATACGCGGCCATCAGTTCGTTGGCTTCGTCGCCGGGCTGGCTGGCGCGCGAGCGCGTCATCGGCGGCATCACGATGCGGTTGGGCAGCGTCAGCGCGCCGAATCGCAGCGGTTGAAAAAGCGGGTCCTGGGTCATGGGGATGTCCTGTCGGTGCCGCGGCCCGCGGGCCACGGCGAATCAATCGATGAGTCGCGCGTGGCGCGTTCAGTCCCACTTCGGCGCGAGGCCGGCCGGGTCGACTTCGCGGCCGTTGCGTTCGAGCGCGGCGATCTGCGCCATGTCTTCGTCGGTCAGGCGCAGCGTCTGCGCGAGCAGGTTGCTCGCCAGGTTCTCGCGCTTCGTCGACGACGGGATCACCGAGTAGCCGAGCTGCAACGCCCACGCGAGCGCGACCTGCGCGGGCGTTGCGTCGTGACGCTGCGCGATCGCGCCGATTACCGGATCGCCGAGCACCTTGCCGTACGCGAGCGTCATGTACGACGTGACGTGGATGCCTTCGGCGTTCAGGAACTCGACGAGCTTGCGGTTCTGCAGGTACGGGCTGAGCTCGATCTGGTTCGTCGCGATCGCATCCTTGCCGACGGCCGCGATCGCCTGCTTCGTCAGTGCGATGTTGAAGTTCGAGATGCCGATCCGGCGCGTGAGGCCCTGCGCCTTTGCATCGGCGAGCGCGGTCATGAACGTGTCGAGCGCGACGCCGTTGTCGGGGGCCGGCCAGTGGATCAGCGTCAGGTCGACGTGGTCGGTGCGCAGCTTGCGCAGGCTTTCTTCGAGGCTCGGCACCAGCTTGTCCGGCGCGTAGTTGTCGACCCAGATCTTGGTCGTGAGGAACAGGTCTTCGCGGGCCACGCCCGACGCGGCGATCGCTTCGCCGACTTCGGCTTCGTTGCCGTAGATCTGCGCGGTGTCGATCGCGCGGTAGCCGACTTCAAGGCCGTTGCGGACCGAGTCGATGACAGCCTGGCCTTGCAGGCGGAAAGTACCGAGGCCGAATGCGGGAATGTTGCTCATCATGTGCTCCTGGGAGAGTGGAACGGGTTCGATATGGGAGTCATTCTGGCGTTTTGGATTGATGAGATAAACGCCGTTGCAGGTCAAAAATATTTGATCTGAAATCAAGTATCGGGAGTGCTTTCCGCTGGTTCTATGCGACGCGCGTCCGTGCGTTTTCATTCGCGTGGAACACCGGCAGCACGTCTGCAGCGATCTCGGCCATCGTTTCGTCGAGCGAGCGGCGGTTGCGGCGCAGATGCAGGCCGATGTGCCGCACGCCTGCGTCGCGCATGGCCGCGAGCTCCTCGATGAGTGCGAGACGCCCTGCGCGAGCGCCGAAGCGGTGCCGCTGCAGCGGCGCATGCGGGTCTTCCGCGAGGTCGAGGTGGATGAAGCTCACATACGGCTTGTCGCCGGCCACCGCGCGCCAGTTCGCGGCGCGCTGCCGGTGGTCGTCCGGCGTGCCGGGATACGCGAGGCAGCCGTCCATGTGCTCGCCGATCCAGGCGGGCGTCTGCTGCGCGAGACCGGCGACGAGCAGCGGCACGGGCGTACGGGCGGCGGGCAGCACGTCCAGGCCGGGCGGCAGGTGCCCGCGTGCGCCGTCGCGCAGCAGCGCGATCTGGTCGCGGAAATTCGCGCCGCGTGTCGCGAAGTCGCGGCCGAACAGCGGATATTCGACGGGCCGGTCGCCGCTCGCGACGCCGAGCAGCAGGCGGCCGCCGCTCAGTTCCTGGATCGTCGCAGCCGATTTCAGTGTCAGCAGCGGCTCGCGCAACGGCAGCACGACGGCCGCCGTGCCGAGCAGGATGTCGTTCGTGATGCCGGCGAGGTAGCCGAGATACGAGAAGGTTTCGAACACCTGCGCGGCGTCGCCGAACGCGGGGTCGTACAGCGGCACGTCGCGCACCCAGAGCGCGCGGAAGCCGAGCGTATCGGCCCGTTGCGCGAGCGTCGCGTGGAGCGCAAGGTCGGGTACGCCGGGGCGGCGGCCGTCGTGCTGGCGCTTCGCGTCGCCGGCCGGCGACCAGTCGTTGTCGAGCGGCAGTTCGAGGCCGATGCTGAAGCCGCCGTCGGCGAGTCTGTCGAGTGCGGTGAATGAAGTGGACATGGTCGGGTTCCGTTCAGATCGCGCGCAGGCTGCCGTCGAGCCGGTAGAAGTCGAGCGACGACGCGGTGAAGAAGGAAAGCGACGTACCGGCGGCGAAATCGTCGATATGCACGACCGTCGCGCGGTCGGCTTCCTGCCACGAGATCGCGTAGGTATCGCCGGCGACGGGCTGCCACGTGTATTCGACTTCACCCTTCGCACCCGCGTACGGGCCTTCGGTGATCTCGTAGCGCATGTGGCGGCCGTCATCGTCGTACGCGTTGAGCGCGGTGAGGCCGTCGTAGCGCACTTCGAACGTCTTGCCGGCAAACGGCGGGCGTGGGGTCGATGCGTTCATGTGTGCAAACTCCTGCAAGAAGGTGGCGGTCAGTGCGCGAGCTGGACCGGTTCGGCCGTGCGTTCCGGCAGGCCTGCGCTACGGTCGAGCCGGCCGCTCAGTGCGGTGAGTGCGAAGGCGCCAAGCGTGACGGCCGCCGCGATCCACGGCGTATGGCCGAGGCCGACATGCGCGACGATCACGCCGCCAAGTGCCGAGCCGCCGGCGACGCCGAGGTTGAACGCGGCGATGTTGAATCCGGACGCGACGTCGGTCGCATCGGGCGCAAAGTGGCGCGCCTGCTTGACGACGTACACCTGCAGGCCCGGCACGTTGCCGAACGCCACCGCGCCCCATGCGAGCATCGTCAGCACGGCGAGCCATTTGATGTGGATCGTGAAGGTGAGCGCGAGCAGCACGATCGCGAGCACCAGGAAGATCCGCTTGAGCGCCTTCACGGGGCCGGCGGCGTCTGCGAGCTTGCCGCCCCATACGTTGCCGAACGCGACCGACACGCCGTAGCCGACGAGCACGAGGCTGACCTGCGACGGCGTGAAGCCGGCGATCTGCTCGAGCAGCGGCGCCATGTACGTGAACGCGATCAGCGAGCCGCCATAGCCGACGGCCGTCATCGCATAGACCAGCAGCAGGCGCGGCTGCGCGAGCACGCGGAACTGGCGGGCGAGCGGCGCGGGCGCCGTTTGCGGCAAGCCGCGCGGCACGAACGCCACCGCGCCGACGAACGCGACGAGGCCGAACAGCGCGACGACCAGGAAGGTCGCGCGCCAGCCGAAGTGCTGGCCGATGAAGGTGCCGAGCGGAATGCCGGCGACGAACGCGACGGTCATCCCGCTGAACATCGTCGCGATCGCGCTGGCGGCCTTCTCCTTCGGCACGAGCGTGGTCGCGATGATCGAGCCGACCGAGAAGAACACGCCGTGCGCGAGGCCGGTGAGGATACGTGCGACGATCAGCGATTCGTAGCCGGGCGCCTGCCACGCGACGAGGTTGCCGACGGTGAACAGCGCCATCAGCGCCGCGAGCAGCGTCTTGCGCGGCACGCGGCCGGTAAGCGCGGTGAGGAGCGGCGCGCCGATCGCGACGCTCAGTGCGTAAAGGCTGACGAGCAGGCCGGCGGACGGCAGGCTGACGCCGAGGTCGGCGCCGATCGTCGGAATCAGCCCGACGATCACGAATTCGGTGGTACCGATGGCAAACGCGCTGATCGTCAGCGCAAGCAGGGCAAGTGGCATGACGGGTGCTCCAGGTCAGGTGAGAATGGAGCGCAGTGTGCCGTCTTTACTTTTGCCGAAAAACGGGTCTATAAACCAAATTGTTTTGATTTGAGATCAAGAATGAGGCGATGAAGATTACGCTCGACGAACTCCAGGCCTTTGCCGCCGTGGTCGATTCCGGTTCGATCACCGCGGCCGCGCAGCAGCTCGACCTCACGGTGTCGGCGACGAGCCGCACGCTCGGGCGGCTCGAGGAGAAGCTGAAGACCACGCTGCTGCGCCGGACCACGCGCCGGCTCGAACTGACCGAGGAAGGGCGCGCGTTCCTGCAGGACGCGCGCGCGATCATCGAATCGGTCGAGACGGCGGAGGAGCAGATGCTCGCGCGGCGCGAGATGCCGTCGGGGCGGCTGCGCGTGGACGCGGCGACGCCGTTCATGCTGCACGTGATCGTGCCGCTCGTGCGCGGCTATCGCGAACGCTTCCCGAAAGTCGAGCTGGAGCTGAACAGCAACGAGGGCATCATCGACCTGCTGGAGCGGCGCACCGACGTCGCGTTCCGGATCGGCCGGCTGAAGGATTCGACGTTGCACAGCCGGCGCATCGGCACCAGCCGGATACGCATCTTCGCGAGTCCCGCGTATGTCGCCGCGCACGGCCAGCCGCGCAAGGTGGAGGATCTCGACAAGCACACGCTGCTCGGCTTCACGCAGCCCGAATCGCTGAACGTGTGGCCGATCCTCGGTGCCGACGGCGAGCCGTGCCGTATCGAGCCGGGCATCCGGTCGTCGAGCGGCGAGACACTGCGGCAGCTCGCGCTCGATGGCGCAGGCGTCGTCTGCCTGTCGGATTTCATGACCGCACAGGATCGCGAGGCGGGCCGGCTCGTGCAGGTGCTCGCGCGCCAGACGCTCGAGGTCGAGCAGCCGATCCACGCGGTGTACTACCGCAATACCGCGATCTCGTCGCGAATCGCGTCGTTTGTCGATTACCTGATCGAGGCGCTGGGCGGCAGCAGCAATGATGCGCCGGGGCGGCGCAAGGCTGCGTCCTGGATGGAGCCGCAGTAGGCGGCAGGGACGACGGGGCGGGTCATGCCCCGTGCGATTTGACGTGCGATCCGGCGTGCCGCACTCGGGCACGCCGTCGTGCGGCGATTACGCTTCTTCCGACCAGGACATCCCGTCGCGCGCGAGCAGCGCCGACGAAGCCGCGGGCCCGAACGTGCCGGCCGTGTACAGGCGCGGCCGGTCGCCGAGTTGCTTCCAGCCGTCGAGGATCGGCTCGACCCACGACCATGCGGCTTCGAGCTCGTCGCGACGCATGAAGTGCGTGAGGCGGCCGCGGATCACGTCGATCAGCAGCCGTTCGTACGCTTCCGCGCGCCGCTCCGGAATTGCTTGCTGGAGATCGAGGTTCAGGCTCACGGGCACCATGTTCATTCCGCTGCCCGGTTCCTTCGCGAGCATCTGCAGCTGGATCGACTCCTCCGGCTGGAGCTGGATCACGAGGCGGTTGCTGTAGTGGCGCGGGCCGGTCGGGATGATCGAGAACGGCATGTCCGCGAACTCGATCACGATTTCCGACTGGCGGCGCTGCAGCCGCTTGCCGGTGCGCAGGAAGAACGGCACGTTCGCCCAGCGCCAGTTGTTGATGTGCGCGCGCAGCGCGACGAAGGTTTCCGCGCGGCTGTCCGCCGGCACGTTGTCTTCCTCGAGATAGCCCTTCACCGGCTGGCCGTCGACCGCGCCGGCCGTGTACTGGCCGCGCACCGTGTCGCGCGCGACGTCCGCCACCGCCATCGGCCGCAGCGAGCGCAGCACCTTCAGCTTCTCGTCGCGCACCGCGTCCGGGTCGAGCGATACGGGCGGTTCCATCGCGACGATGCACAGCAACTGCAGCAGGTGGTTCTGCACCATGTCGCGCAGCGCGCCGGTATGGTCGTAGAAGCCCGCACGGCTGCCGACCCCCACCGACTCCGCCACCGTGATCTGCACGCTGCGGATGCTCGGCGCCTGCCACAGCGGCCCGAAGATCGGGTTGCCGAAGCGCAGCACCATCAGGTTCTGCACGGTTTCCTTGCCGAGATAGTGGTCGATCCGATAGATCTGCGATTCTTCGAAGTGCTTGCCGACCGCATCGTTGATCGCCTTCGCCGACGCGAGATCGTGGCCGAGCGGCTTTTCGAGGACGACGCGCGAGTGCTTGTCGACGAGATGCGCGGCCGACAGGTTGTCGCAGATGGTGGTGAACAGCTCCGGCGACGTCGACAGGTAGAACACGCGGATCGCGTCGCCGCGCGCCGCTTCCGCGAGCCGCAGGTAGTCGTCCGGCGCGTTCACGTCGATCAGCACGTACTTGAACAGGTCGAGGAAACGGCTCCAGGCGGCGGGATCGAACGCCTTTTCGTCGATGAACGGGCGCGACTGCTCGTCCATGAACTTGCGATAGCCGTCGATACCCCAGTCGCGGCGGCCGACCGCGATGATGCGCGTCTCGGGCGGCAGGTTGCAGTGCAGGTGCGCCATGTACAGCGCGGGCAACAGCTTGCGGGCGGCCAGGTCGCCGCCGCCGCCGAAGATGATCATGTCGACGGGCCGGTCGGCTCCGGTCTGGGTAGGCTGATTCGTCATGGGAGGTTCGCGGTTTGAAACGGGGAACGTGAAACGAACATCGAGGCACCGGGCGCCGATACGTGAACGCACCAGTACGTGAAAACGCTAATAGTGCACGGTTTTGATGGATTGCGTATGGGTTCCCCCGGATGTAACAGCGCTTGCATTCCGTATGATCGCCCCATTATGATTGAGCGCTCACTCATTAAAGGAATCGAACGTGGCCCGTCCGCGCAGTCCCGACAAGCACGAAGCCATCCTCGCCGCGGCCGCACGCGCACTCGCCGAGGACGGCGCAACCGCGACGACCGCACGTATCGCGCGGCTCGCCGGTGTGGCGGAAGGCACGGTGTTCACGTACTTCGAGACCAAGGACGCGTTGCTGAACGCGTTGTACCTGAGCCTGAAGGCGGACATGCGCGACGCGATGATGACGGGTTACCCGGAGAGCGCGCCGGTCGAGCAGGCGCTGCGGCACGCGTGGAACGGCTATGTGTCGTGGGGCGTCGCGAATCCGGACGGGCGGCGCGCGCTGCAGCAGCTCGGCGTGAGCGGGCGTATCGACGACGCGCATCGCGCGGCCGGCGCCGAAGGCTTCGGCGGGATCAATGCGCTGCTGCGCGAGCAGGTCGCAGCGTCGGGCGCGCTGAATCCCGACGAAGCGCACACGTTCTGCGCGGCGCTGTTCACGTCGATCGCCGAAACGGCGATGGAATCGGTCGCGCGCGATCCGGCGCGGGCCGATGCGTACCGGGAGGCCGGGTTTCGCGCGTTGTGGGCCGTGTTGCACGCGGTGTAAGGCAACGGTTGCCGCCGTGGTGGCGTGGGCGGATTCACGTTCACGCGCCGCGACGATGCCGGGTAGCGGGTTTCAGGCAGGGTGATGGCGGTCGCGAACGACCGATACATCGCCGTTATTAATGAGTGAGTAATCATTCATTTTGTGGTTTCACCTCGATCAAGGAGTGGAAAAATGTCGAAAGTCTGGCTGGTAACAGGGGCCGCACGCGGCCTGGGGCGAGCGATTTCGGAAGCCGTGCTGGCGGCGGGCGACCGGCTGGTGGCCGGTGCGCGTGATCCCGCGAGGCTGGCCGATCTGGCCGAGCGTCATGGCGACCGGCTGCTGCCGGTCGCGCTCGATGTCACCGAAGAAGCGGCGGCCGCGCAGGCCGTCGCGGCGGCGCGCGACGCGTTCGGCCGCATCGACGTGCTGGTGAATAATGCGGGCTACGGCCATACGGCGCCGTTCGAGCAGATGGGCGCCGACGATTTCCGCGACCAGATCGAAACGAACCTGTTCGGCGTGATCAACCTGACGCGTGCGGTGCTGCCGACGATGCGCGCGCAGCGCGCGGGGCACATCTTCCAGGTGTCGTCGGTCGGCGGGCGTACGTCGACGGCCGGCCTGTCGGCGTATCAGGCGGCGAAGTGGGCGGTCGGCGGATTCAGCGACGTGCTGTCGAAGGAAGTCGCGCCGTTCGGCGTGCGCGTCTGCACACTCGAACCGGGCGGGATGCGCACCGACTGGGCCGCTCAGGCGAAGCGCGGTATCGACGGCCTGCTGCCCGACTATCAGCCGTCGGTCGGGAAGATTCTCGAGCTGCTCGGTGCGTACGGCGGCCACGAAGTCGGCGATCCGGCGCGGATCGCGGCGCTGATCGTCGAGCTGTCGCGCCGCGGGGATGTGCCGATGCGTTTGCTGCTCGGTGGCGATGCGCTGTTCGTGTGCGAGCAGGCGGAGAAGCAGCGCGCGGAAGAGGCAGCACGGTGGCGCGACACGACGCTGTCGACGCAGTTTCCGGATGCGAAGCTGCCGGACGGACTGGAGGCGCTGAAGGGGCTGGAGTGAGCGCTGACATCCGCAGGGCTGCCCGGGCGGCGTGAGCGGCTGACCGATGCCGGCGCGTGCATCTGTACGCAGTCATCGGCCGGCAGCGCCCATGCGATCGATGGGCGCTGCCTGCCGTTACATCAACCGGCCTGTTCCACCAGCGCCTGCAATTCCTGCCCGGCTTTCGCGATCGCCGCCTGCACCGCATCGGCACCCAACACGGTGCCTTCCACGCGCACTTCGCGGATGTCGGTCATCCCGATGAAGCCGAGCAGATGCTTCAGATAACCGGACTGGTAGTCGAAGGGCGCATACGGGCCTTCCGAAAAGATGCCTCCGCTGGCGGTCACCAGATAGACCTGCTTGCCTTCCAGCGTGCCGGCGACGCCGCTTTCGCCATAGCGAAACGTGACCTGCGGCCAGATCACGCGGTCGAACCACGCGCGCAGCTGCGTGGACGGGCCGAAGTTGGTCATCGCGGAGCCGATCACGACGATGTCGGCGGCGCGCAGTTCGTCGACTACGCGCTCACGCCGCTCGGCGCAACGCTGCTGGAGCCCGTGATGGCACTCGTCATGTGGGCGGAGAAGAACAAGCAGCCGATCGCGCAAGCGCGGGAGCGTTTCGACGACGCGGCCGATGCGGCGCCGGAGCCGGGCGTGGGCGTTGTATATCGCAGCCGATAGGCGGGCGCGACGAGGCGGCCGTTTCCTGCCCGCGTGACCACACGACTGCTCGGTGTACGCTCAGCGCCCCATCGCATAGAACTCCGCATTCGGCCGCATGTTCGTCACGTTCGCGATGCGGTTGGACATGCCGAAGAATGCCGAGATCGCCATGATGTCCCACACGTCTTCTTCGACGAAACCCTGCGACTTGAGTGCATCGAAGTCCGCTTCGCCCACCAGATGCGCGGCCTGCGACACCTTCATCGCGAAGTCGAGCATCGCCTTCTGCCGGACGGTGAGGTCGGCCTTGCGGTAGTTGGTGGCGACCTGGTCGGCGATCAGCGGATCCTTCGCGCGAATGCGCAGGATCGCACCGTGCGCGATCACGCAGTACTGGCACTGGTTCACGCTGCTGGTGGCCACGACGATCATTTCCCGTTCGGCCTTGCTCAGGTTGCCCGGCTTGTCCATCAGCGCGTCGTGATAGGCCATGAACGCGCGAAACTCGTCCGGGCGGTGCGCAAGCGTCAGGAACACGTTCGGGATGAAGCCCGACTTTTCCTGGACGGTCGTGATGCGTTCGCGAATGTCCTCGGGCAAGTCTTCGAGCGCGGGCACGGGAAAGCGGCTGATGGGGGCGGTGTTTGCGGCGGTCATGAGGTCTCCTGGATAACGTGGCACGGGCGCGCTCGATGCGCGAGCCGCCGTCCGAATTGAGAAGCGCGGGTGGTCGTCGGCGGCGTCACGCGTTGACGTCGACCACGATACGCCCACGAACCTTGCCGTTTATCAATTCCCCCGCAAGCGGGATGGCGTCGCCCAGGCCGACCTGGTGGCTGATCGCGCCCAGCTTCTCGACGTCGAGGTCGGCTGCGAGCCGGCGCCACGCGTCCAGGCGGTCGGCGCGCGGGCACATGACGCTGTCGATCCCGACGAGCGTGACGCCACGCAGGATGAACGGCATGACGGTCGCGGGGAAATCCATGCCGGCGGCGAGGCCGCAGGCCGTCACGACGCCGCGGTACCGCGTGGTCGCGCACACGTTGGCGAGCACGTGGCTGCCCGCCACATCGACCGCGCCGGCCCAGCGCTCCTTGCCCAGCGGCTTGCCGGGCGCGCTGAATTGCGATCGCTCCAGGATCTCCACGGCGCCGAGCTGCCGCAGGTAGTCGGCATCGGCGGGGCGGCCGGTCATCGCGACGACGCGGTATCCCAACTTTGCGAGGATGGCCGTGGCGACGCTGCCCACGCCGCCTGCCGCGCCGGTCACCACGATCTCGCCGTCGCCCGGGCGCACACCGTGTCGCTCCAGTGCCATCACGCACAGCATCGCGGTGTAGCCCGCCGTGCCGATGGCCATCGCCTGTTGCGGCGAAAAGGCGGGCGGCAGCGGCACCAGCCAGTCGCTGTCGACGCGGGCTTTCTGCGCGAGGCCGCCCCAATGCGTTTCGCCGACACCCCAGCCGTTGAGCACGACCTGGTCGCCGGGGCGATAGTCCGGGTGCGTGCTCGCTTCGACTTCGCCGACCAGGTCGATGCCGGGCACCATCGGGAACTTGCGGACCACCGGGCTCTTGCCGGTGATCGCCAGCCCGTCCTTGTAGTTCAGCGTCGAATAGCCCACGCGTACCGTCACGTTGCCGGCGGGCAACTGCGCGTCGTCCAGTGTTTGCAGCCGCGCGTGCTGGCCGGTTTCGTCCTTGTCGATCACGATGCCCTGGAACATCCCGTCCTCCTTTCTAATTTCTAGACCGATCGTCTAGTTAATGGCAAAAAAATTCAGCGACGCGGCAGTCCATTGAAGAAAAACTGCGCGAACAGGGTCAACGGCGTGTCGCTGCGCTCCAGCTTCGCGCGCAGCACGGCGCCTTCCCAGCCGATCCAGAAGAATGCGGCCAGCTCGGCGGGATCGGCCGAATCGGCCAGTTCGCCGGCTTGCTGCGCGGCGGCCAGGCAGTCGGCGAGGCGGCGTTGCCAGTCTTCGAACGTGGTGCGCAGGCGGGCGCGGAAACTTTCGGGCAGCGCGCCCATTTCCTGCCCGAGGTTGCCGATCAGGCAGCCGCGGCTGTACGCGTAGCGGGCCATGCCGTCCCTGGCATCGTCGACGAATGCGCGCACGCGCTGCAGCGGCGAGCGCGCCGGGGCGCTGAAATGACGGTCCAGCTTGCGCGCGAAGAAGTCGGCATAGCGGTCGATCAGTTCGAGGCCGAACGCTTCCTTGCTGTCGAAGTAGTGATAGAAGGAGCCCTTCGGCACGCCGGCGCGCCCGAGGATCTCGTCGAGCCCGGTGGCCGAGAAGCCCTTCTCGGTGAGCACTTCCAGCCCGGAACGCAGCAGCATGTCCCGCGTGGCGACGAGGTCCTCGTGCTGCTTCGGTGGCCTGCCGCGACGGCGAGGCGGATCAGTTCGAACGTCCATGTGCGAATAATAGACCGTTCGTCTCAAAAATCAACGGGTCGCGTGGCGATCACGTTCGATGAGGTCGATCCGGCGGGCCGTGCCCGTACTAACCCTGATTAAAAAATCTTATCGCGGTGAAAAATTCCGCATCTTATTGAACCGATATCGGCTCGCTATAGTGGCTCGCTTTCCCGCACGCACGCGTGGCGTGTGCAGACAAACAGCAGGAGCCCCTTGATGACCACCGATACCCGATTCACCGAAGTCGAGGATCTGATGCCCGCCGCCGGCGGGTTGCGCGAGATCCGCCACCACATCCACCACCATCCCGAACTCGCGTACGAAGAGCACGACACGGCCGCGCTCGTCGCGGAGAAACTCGAACAGTGGGGCTGGCAGGTGACGCGCGGGGTCGGCAAGACGGGCGTGGTCGGCACGCTGCGCGTGGGCGACGGCACGCGCAGCATCGGCATCCGCGCCGACATGGACGCGTTGCCGATCATCGAGGCGACGGGGCTGCCCTATGCGAGCGGCACACACGGCAAGATGCACGCCTGCGGTCACGACGGCCACACGACGATGCTGCTCGGCGCCGCGCAGCACCTCGCGAAGACCCGCAACTTCTCCGGCACCGTGCACCTGTATTTCCAGCCGGCGGAAGAGCATGGCGTCGACAGCGGCGCGAAGAAGATGATCGACGACGGCCTGTTCGAACGCTTCCCGTGCGACGCGGTGTTCGGCATGCACAACCATCCGGGCGCGGCGCCCGGCGTGTTCCTCACGCGGCGCGGCCCGTTCATGTCGGCCGGCGACAAGGCGATCATCACGATCGAAGGCGTCGGCGGCCACGCGGCGCGGCCGCACCTGACGGTCGACCCGGTGGTCGTCACGGCGAGCATCGTCATGGCGCTGCAGACGATCGTCGCGCGCAACGTCGACCCCGCGCAGCCGGCGGTCGTCACGGTCGGCTCGATGCACGCGGGCACCGCGAACAACGTGATCCCGAACGGCGCGCGTCTCGAACTCAGCGTGCGCTCGTTCAGCCCCGACGTGCGCGCGCTGCTCAAGCGCCGCATCACCGAGCTGGCCGAAACGCAGGCCGCGAGCTATGGCGCAACCGCGAACGTCGAGTACATCGAAGGCTATCCGGTCGTCGTCAATTCGGATGACGAAACGGATTTCGCCGCGCAGGTGGCGCGCGAGCTCGTCGGCGACGCGCACGTGGTCGAGCAGACCGACCTGCTGATGGGCAGCGAGGATTTCGCATTCATGCTGCAGCAGCGGCCGGGATCGTTCGTGCGGCTCGGCAACGGCGAAGGCGAGGACGGCTGCATGGTGCACAACCCGAAATACGACTTCAACGATCGCAACCTGCCGATCGGCGCGGCGTACTGGACGCGTCTCGTGGAGCGTTACCTCGGGCGGTGATGCCGGCAGCGGGGCGCGCGGCCGGCGCTTCCGGTCGCATTGAGAGGAGACGATAACGATGCAGAAAGACCATCTCGCGCTGCACCCCGCGTCGACGGGGGCTGCCGAAGCCAGCACGCTCGGCGCACCGGCCGTCACGCGACGCGGGGCGATTGCCGCGGCCGTGATCGGCAACTGGCTGGAATTCTTCGATTTCACCGTGTACGGCTTCTTCGCGGTGCTGATCGGCAAGCTGTTCTTCCCGTCGAGCGACCCGACCACGTCGCTGCTGCTGTCGGTCGCGACGTTCGCGGCCGGCTTCTTCACGCGGCCGCTCGGCAGCGTCGTGCTCGGCGTCTATGCGGACCGCAAGGGGCGCAAGGCCGCGCTGAACCTGACGATCATGCTGATGGCGCTCGGCACGGGCCTGATCGCGATCGCGCCGACGTACGCGCAGGTCGGCGTGGCCGCGCCGCTGCTGGTCGTGTTCGCGCGGCTGATGCAGGGCTTCTCGCAGGGCGGCGAATTTGGCGCGGCGACGTCGACGCTGCTCGAACAGGGCGGCACGTCGCGCCGCGCGTTCCGCGCGAGCTGGCAGCTCGCGACGCAGGGCGGCGCCGCGCTGATGGGCTCGGGCTTCGCGGCGCTGCTGTCGAACACGATGACGAAGGACGCGCTCGAAAGTTGGGGCTGGCGGTTGCCGTTCCTCGTCGGTGTGCTGATCGCGCCGGTCGGGATGTACTTGCGCCGCCGGCTCGCCGACGATGCGCCCGGCGACAGCCATCACGGCATCGAACGGGGCGTGCTGCACGAGCTGTTCTCGAGGCACACGCGCACGGTGCTGCTGCTGATGCTCACGGTGATGGGCGGCACGGTGTCGACCTACATCCTGACGTTCTACATGCCGACCTATGCGATCCACACGCTCGGCCTGCCGATGAAGCTGTCGATGTTCGTCGGTGTCGCGTCGGGCTGCGTGATGCTGTTCACGTGCCCGCTGTTCGGCTGGCTGTCGGACAAGCTCGGCAGCCGGCGCCTGCCGATCTTCGTCGGCCGCGGCGTGCTGGTCGTGCTGCTGTTCCCGGCGTTCTGGTTGATGAACCATCACCCGACGCTGTCGGTGATCCTGCCGCTGACCGCGCTGATGCTGCTGTTCTATTCGCTCGGCTCGGCGTCGGAAATGGCGCTGATGTGCGAGTCGCTGCCGCGTCACGTGCGCGCGACCGGCATTTCGATCGCGTATGCGCTCGCGGTGACGATTTTCGGCGGCACCGCGCAGCTGATCGCGACCTGGCTCGTGAAGACGACCGGTAGCAAGCTCGCGCCGGCCGGCTACGTGGCCGCGTGCGTGGTGCTGTCGCTGATCGCGGTGGCGATGCTGCGCGAGACGGCGCAGGATTCGATCGACTGACGCAAGGCACGGCGCAGCACGACGGGCGGCAGGCAGCAATCCGCGCTTACCGCCCGCGCACCACCCTCAGGTACGACGCGAGCATCGTTGCGAGTTCCTGCGCGGCCGGCGTCAGCGGCACGGCCGCGCGCTGCAGCAGGCAGATGTCCTGCGATTCGGCCTGTTCGCGTACGGGCACCTTCGCGAGCGCGCCGGCAAACGGCCCGTGGCGCGTCACGGCTTCGGTCTCGAGCGACAGGCAATCGGTCTGCGTGACGAGCTGCAGTGTCTCGAACATCCCTTCGACGGTCGCGAGAATCTTCGGCGGCGGCAGGCCGTGCACGTCGAAGTACGCGAGCAGCCGGTTGACGACGGGATCGGCGCTCAGGTTCGGCGAACGCGTCGACACCCACGCGTAGTCGGCCAGTTCGGCGAGCGATTGCGCGTGCATCGCCGGATGCCCGTTGCGGCACACGACCACCGGCGCCGATGCACGCAGCGGCGTGACCGCGAGATCGGTCGTGTCGGTCTGCTTCGCGACCAGTGCGATCGCGAAATCGACCGTGCTTTCCCGCAACCAGCCGATCATCATCCGCGACGTGCCGGTGCGCAGGTGCACGTCGACCTTGTCGAAGCGCGCGCGGAACGCGCTCAGCACCGGTGCGAACGCATCGATCAGCGGCTCGGCCACGAGGCCGAGCGTGACGGTGCCTTCGTACGCGCCGCTCAGTTGCCGGATTTCCCGCTCGACCTGCTCGCATTCGCCGAGGATCGAACCGGAGCGCGCGAGCAGCCGCTGGCCGACCGCCGTCGGCACGATCCCGCGATTGGTGCGCGTGAACAGCGTCGCGCCGAGCGTTGCTTCGAGGCTCTGCAGCTGCTGCGTGACGCCGCTTTGCGCGAGATCGAGCGCACGCGCGGCGGCGCGCAGGCTGCCGTGCTCGACGACGGCCTGGAAGATGCGGAGCTGGGAGAGCGTGAACGCCATGGGCAAGCGCGGGGCCGGTGATCGGGAAAAGTGATCATGATAAGGCAGCGGGCGATTCCGGCGGCGGCGCGCGCGCACTACGATCGCAGGCAGTCCGGCTCGTGCCGTTTGCCCATCGTCCCGCCCTTCGTCGACCATGAAACGTACCTTCCTGCCGCTCGTTTCCCTCTGCTTTGCGTTCGCGGCCAGCGCCGCGCACGCGCTCGATGCGCGCCCCGTGCGCCTCGGCATCGATCCGACCTATCCGCCGATGGATTCGAAGGCGCCCGACGGCAGCCTGAAGGGCTTCGACGTCGATCTCGGTAACGAGATCTGCCGCCGCGCGCAGTTGCGCTGCCAGTGGGTCGAGCTCGAATTCTCCGGGATGATTCCTGCTTTGCAGGCACGCAAGATCGACGCGATCCTGTCGTCGATGGCGATCACCGAGAAGCGCGAGAAGCAGATCCTGTTCTCGTCGAAACTGTTCCGCTTCAAGTCGCGGCTCGTCGCGCGACCCGGGAGCGGCGTCGACAGCACGACCGCGTCGCTGGCCGGCAAGCACGTCGGCGTGCAGTCGGGCACACAGTTCGAATCGTGGGCGCTCGCGCACTGGGCGCCGTCTGGCGTCAGCGTGGTGCCGTACAAGAGCCAGGACGACGTGTTCGCCGATCTCGTCAACGGCCGCCTCGACGCGGCGCTGCTCGGCACCGTGGAAGCCGACTACGGCTTCCTGCGTACGCCGAAGGGCAAGGGCTTCGCGTTCGTCGGCGCGCCGCTCGACATGGGCGATCGCGGTGTCGGCATCGGCATGCGGCAGTCGGATACGGCGCTCAAGGCGTCGATCGACGGCGCGATCGCGTCGATGCTGAAGGACGGCACGTACGACCGCATCGCAAAGAGGTATTTCGACTTCAACCCGTACGGCGATTGAGCACCGAGTCGCTCCGCCGTTTCACCCGCTCTTCGTTTTCATTTCGTTCGAGACCATCGATGCAGATTCGCACCACGCCGCTCCTGTCGCCGTCGATCGGCACGCAGCGCACGCTGACGAGCTTTCATTTCGGGCCGGCCGACACCGGCCGCAAGATCTACCTGCAGGCCGCGCTGCACGCGGACGAGACGCCCGCGATGCTCGCGGCGTTCGTGCTGAAGCAGCGACTCGCGCAGCTCGATGCCGAAGGCCGGCTCGCGGCCGAGATCGTGCTCGTGCCGGTCGCGAACCCGGTCGGCCTCAATCATCATCTGCTCGGGCAGTTCATCGGCCGTTTCGATCTGGCGAGCGGCCGCAACTTCAATCGCGGCTTCCTGCCGCTCGCGGAAATCGCCGCGCGTGCGCGTGACCGCCTCGGCGACGACGGCGAACACAATCGCGCGATCGTGCGCGAGTGCGTTGGCGCGGCGCTCGACGAGATCGCGCCGCGCACGGAATTCGATGCGCTGCAGCTCGCGCTGCTGAAGCTGTCGCTCGACGCCGATGTGGTGATCGACCTGCATTGTTCGCTCGAAGCGGTGATGCACGTGTACACGAGCGACACCGCATGGCCGGAAGTCGAGCCGCTCGCGCGTTATCTCGGTGCGGACGTGTCGTTGCTCGCCGAGGATTCGGGCGGGCACGCGTTCGACGATGCGCATCACCTGCTGTGGACGCAGTTGCGGCAGCACTTGCCGGCAGGCACGCCGATGGCGGCGGGCACCGTGGCCGTGACGGTCGAGTGCCGCGGCCAGCGCGACGTGACGTATGAATATGCGGAACGCGATGCCGATGCGCTTGTCGACTATCTCGTGTGGCGCGGCGCGGTACGCGGCGAGCGCACGCCGCTGCCGCCGCTCGCTGCGCCGGCCACGCCGCTCGCGGGCAGCGTGCAGTTCTACGCGCCGGTGAGCGGGATCCTCGTGCACCGCGCGGCGATCGGCGCGACGATCCGCGCCGGCGATCCGTTGTTCGACATCGTCGATCCGCTGACGGACAAGGTCACGACGATCTCGAGCGGGACCGACGGGGTGTTCTACATGCGCCGCGCCATTCGGTTCGTCACGGCTGGCGCACCGCTCGGCCGTGTGACGGGTACGGTGCCGGTGCGCAAGGGGATGTTGCTCGGCGCGTGAGCGGCGCGGTGTCCTACCGGTTCACTGCGCAGTTTCGTTCTTGTCAAATTGACCGCGTTTCCGTGCGTCACTAAATTGTGCGGCGCGGAGTTCGCTCCGTGTTCCGTGAGAAGGACGTTGTAACCAAGTGGAGTTGATACGGGCAGCCCTGGGCTGCCCGTTTTTTTGCGATGCGTCTACGGCAACGCACTGTGGCGAAGGTCGTGAAACAGGTCGTAGACGAGCGTGCGCAACCACTGATGACCTTCGTCGCGCTGATAGCGTTCATGCCAGAACTGCGCGATGTCGGCTGGCGCCGTGTCGAACGGCAACGGTACGGCGCGCACGTCCTGCAGTCGCGCCAGCTCGCGGGCGAGGCGGCTGGGAATGCACGCGATGAGGTCGCTCGACGACACGATGCGTTCCAGACCGAACGAATGCGCGAGCTGCAGCACGACGTGGCGCGTGCTGCCGGCATGCGGCGACAGCGCGTAAAGCGCCGCTTCGAAGTACGCGTGGCTGCCGGCCGTGGGCGTGTAGCTCACATGGTCGGCCGCGAAGAACTGCTCGGCGGTGAGCGTCGCGCCGATCGTCGGATGGTCGTTGCGCACGAGCGCGACGTAGGTTTCGTGGAACAGGCGCTGCTGATGGAAATCGGCATGCAGCCCGGTGAACATGCCGAGCGCGAGGTCGATTTGCCCGAGCTTCATCATCTGCTGCGCGGCATCGAGCGGCGGATCGGCCGTGACGATCCGGATGCCGGGCGCGACCCGGCGCAGATGCGCGACGAGCGGCGGCATGAAGATTGCCTGCCCGAGATCGCTCGTGTACAGGCGGTAGGTGCGGGTCGACGTGGCCGGGTCGAATGCGCGGCCGGCCTGCAGCGCGGTGCGCAGCGACGCGAGCCCTTCGTCGACGCGCGCCGCGATCGCGTCCGCACGCGGCGTGGGTTGCATGCCGTCGGCCGTCTTCACGAACAGCGCGTCGTCGAACAGCGTGCGCAGCCGCTTCAGCGCGTTGCTGACCGACGGCTGCGTCAGGTGCAGCGCGTCGGCGGCGCGCGTCGTGCTGCGTGTGCGGTACAGCACGTCGAACACGAGCAGCAGGTTCAGGTCGATGTTGCGCAGATCGGGGTCGTGTTCCATCGCGTCGGTCGGTAGGCGGGCATAGATGCCGTGAATGACGGTATTCAACGCCGCAATTTAACAGGGCGCCGCGGCCCTCCTATGCTGGTTCCGACTCGCCGCGCCAAGGTGGCGCGGCGGCCCGGATCTCACAGGAGGCAGCATGCAGGACAAGATCGCACTCGAGGAGCACTTTGCCACGCCGGACACGATCGGCGATTCCGAACATTACTTTACCGCCGACATCTGGCCGGCGCGACGCCGTCAGCTGCTCGACGTGCAGGAGGAGCGCGTCGAGCGCATGGATGCGTGCGGGATCGGTTACACGATCCTGTCGCTGAACGCGCCGGCCGTCCAGGCGATCACCGACACGGGCCGCGCGATCGACGTCGCGCGGCGCGCGAACGACCTGCTGGCCGAACAGGTCGCGCGCCGGCCGGACCGCTTCGGCGCGTTCGCGGCGCTGCCGCTGCAGGACCCGGACGCCGCCGCGCGCGAGCTGGCGCGCACCGTGACCGAACTCGGTTTTCAGGGCGCGCTCGTCAACGGCTTCTCGCAGATCGGCCACGCCGACAACGCGACCTACTACGACCTGCCGCAATACCGGCCGTTCTGGGCCGAGGTCGCGCGGCTCGACGTGCCGTTCTACCTGCACCCGCGCAATCCGCTGCCGAGCCAGCAACTGGCGATCGAAGGCCATCCGTGGCTGATGGGGCCGGCGTGGGAGTTTTCACGCGAAACGGGCGTGCATGCGCTGCGCCTGATCGGCAGCGGCCTGTTCGACGAACACCCGAACCTGACCGTGATCCTCGGCCATCTCGGCGAGCTCGCGCTGCACAACATCTGGCGCACGTCGCACTGGGCGTCCCCGAACGGCAAGAACCCGATGGGCGTGAAGGCGAAGCGCTCCTTCATCGATACGTTCCGCGCGCATTTCTACGTCACGACGAGCGGCAATTTCCGCACGATCGCGATGCGCAACGCGATCGACGAGATCGGCAGCGACCGCGTGCTGTTCTCGGCCGACTATCCGTTCGAATCGATGGAGGAGGCGAGCGCGTGGTTCGACGCTGCCGAGATCGGCGACAACGACCGGGAGAAGATCGGGCGCGACAACGCGAAGCGCTTGTTCAAGCTGGACTGAGCGGAGCGGGCGCCGCCGATTCGTCGGAACAATCCGGCGATGTGCGGCGGCGCCCGGTTCGGCGATATCGAATGGAATTCGGAATTCGCAGTGCAAATGAATGATTGGAGTTGATCGGAACGATCGGCAACGGCCGCGGCAGACGGGCGTGCCGTATCGTCCGCCGCGCCCGATACGCGATGCACGGACCCGGCGCAGGAAGCCCGGCCCGTCAGGATAAAACGAAGGAGACACCCTCTTGCAACCCACCCCCGCATTCGACGTGCAGCGCTGGATCGACGCGCTGCCGTTCTCACGTTTCCAGTTGGCGATCGCCGTGCAGTGTTTCGCCGTGGTCGCGCTCGACGGGCTCGACACCGCGCTGATCGGCTTCGTCGTGCCCGCGTTGCGCAGCGACTGGCATGCCGGCACGACCGGCATCACGTTGCTGCTCGCGTCCGGGCTGGTCGGCCTCGCGGTCGGCGCGTTTTTCGCGGGGCCGCTCGGCGACCGGCTCGGCCGCAAGCGCCTGCTGGTCGGGTCGGTCCTGTCGTTCGGCCTGTTCAGCACGCTGTGCGCGGTCGCGCCGGAGATTCATTCGCTGACGGCGCTGCGTTTCCTGACCGGTGTCGGCCTGGGCGCGGCAATGCCGAATGCGATCGCGATGACGTCCGAGTACAGCCCGCGCGCCCGCCGTGCGCTGATCGTCACGACGATGTTCTGCGGCTTCACGTTCGGCTCCGCGGCGGCAGGGTTCATCGCCGCGCACGTGATTCCGCGTTACGGCTGGCATGCGATGTTCGTCATCGGCGGCGTGCTGCCGATCGCGCTCGGGCTCGTGATGCTCGCCGCGCTGCCCGAATCGATCCGCTTCCTGATCCATCGGCGCGCGCCGGCCGCGCAGGTCGCAGCCGTGCTGCGCCGCATGTCGCCCGATGCGCCGGACGGTGTGCAACGCTTCGTCGCGGACGAGCCGGCGAGCGTCGCGGCGCGCTCGCCGGTGTCGCAGCTGTTCGCGCGACCGCTGCGGTTCGGCACGCTCGCGCTGTGGTGTGCATTCTGGATGAACCTGCTGATCGTCTATCTCGTCACCAACTGGCTGCCAAGCCTGTTTCGCGAAGCGGGCTTCGATCTCGCACAGGCGGCGATCGTCACCGCGATGTTCCAGCTGGGCGGCACGGTCGGCGCGATCCTGCTCGGGCGCGCGATGGACCGCTTCAACGCGTATGCGGTGCTGGTGGCCGCCTATCTCGCCGGCGCGCTGTGCGTGTTCCTCGTCGCGTGGCGCTACGACGACCTGCCGTCGCTCTGCATCGGCATCTTCGGGATCGGCTTCGGCGTCGCCGGCTCGCAAACCGGGGCCAATGCGCTCGCGGCTGATTTCTATCCGACCGGCAGCCGCGTGACAGGTGTGAGCTGGGCGCTCGGTGTCGGCCGGCTCGGTGCGATCGCGGGCTCGTTCGTCGGCGCGCTGGTGATGGCGAGCGCGATGGAGTTGTCGGGTGTCTTCATGCTGCTGATCGCACCGATCGTCTGTGCCGCCGTCGCGATCGGCGCGATGGGGCTGCGTTACGCGCGTGCCGGCGGCTATGCGAAAGCCGTCGAATAAGCGCGAGCCGTCACATTCCCCATGCAACGAGGAGACACCGATGCAGACGTCGGCAAGCCGCCGCCGCGCGGCCATGATTTTCGCGGTATTGAATGCAGCGGCCGCAAGCACCGCTCATGCACAGAGCAGCGTGACGCTGTACGGCAGCCTGGATGCCGGCGTTGCGTACGTGAACAATCGCGCGGGCAGCCCGCAGGCCGCGATGCTGCAGGGCGTGATGCAGCCCGACCGCATCGGCTTCCTCGGCAATGAGGAACTGGGCGCCGGCTGGCGTGCGGTGTTCCGGCTCGAGAACGGCTTCGCGACCAACACGGGCGCGCTGATGCGCAGCGGCACGCTGTTCAACCGGCAGGCCTACGTCGGGCTGTCGTCGGAGCGGGCCGGCACGATCACGCTCGGCCAGCAGACCGCGTTCAACTACGACTGGCTCGCGCCGATGGGCAACGGCTTTCAGTCGTCGAACCTGCTCGCGGCCCACCCGGGCAACCTCGACGGGCTGGTCGAGACGACGTCGGCGCAGGAGAGCAACGTCGTGAAATACCGCTCGCCCGCGTTGTACGGGTTGAGGGTCGGGCTGCTGCTCGGGCTCGGCGGCGTGCCCGGCAATTTCTCGAGCGGACGCATCGCGGGAGCGGGCATCGATTACGTGAACGGATCGTTCGGGCTCGCCGCCGCGTACGTGAACGAGCACGACCGCGCGCTCGGCCCGATGCTTGGCGATACGACCGCGGGCCTCGGCCTGTCGACGTTCCAAGGGCGTCCGGCGCTGTCGTATGTGGCGGACAAGGTCGAGAACGCGGGCATCGGCGCGCGCTACGACTGGGGCACCGTGCGGCTGCACGCGCTGTACACGTATGTGAGGCTGAAGGCCGGCGCGCAGACGGATTCGTATCGCACGTTCGATGCGGGCGTCACGTGGCAGGCGACGCCGGCCAATGCGGTGGCGGGCGGGATGTCGACGACGTCGTTCATCGGCCGCCGCTATCTGTCGGCTTCGCTCGGCGACGTGTATGCGTTGTCGAAGCGCACTCAGGTGTACCTGCATGCGGTTGCGCAGCAGGCGACGGGGAGTGTGGCGGCGCGCGCCGCGATCTTCGCGATCGGTGCGTCGGGCACGCAGCGGCAACTCGCGATCGTGGCCGGGATTCATCATCTGTTTTGAGTGGGGGGGTGAGTTGCTTTGGAGGGCGGATATCCGGCATTCGCTCAACCGCTTGTTGCCCCCGCTCTGAAACTGTCTGTTCCACTTGCTGAGCATGCGGAACGTGACGTTGACGCACTCGCCGACGCGGCGTGAGGCGCGGCGAGCGCGTGCCGCTCAACCGCGTGACGGGCACGATGCCGGAGCAAACGAGCATGGTGCTCGGCGTGCGAGCGGTATGGTGTCCTACAGATGCAGCGCAATTTCGTTCGTGTCAGATAGACCGGGTCTTGTCCCGTCACTAAATTGTGATGCTCGGTCATCTCCGTGTTCCGCGGAGGTGACCGCATGGGCAACAGGACGCTATCGATGTCAACCGCGAAAAGAGCTGTCGTGCCGGCCGGCTATGCCGGCGTCCATAGTGGCATCGTCGAATTGCTCGAGGCCGCGCGCCATGCGGCGGCCCGCAAAGTCAATGCGCTGATGACGGCGAGTTATTGGGAAATTGGTCGCCGCATCGTGGAGGCCGAGCAGCAGGGGAGGCGGCGCGCAGGATACGGCGAGCAGTTGATCGAGCGGCTCGCGAGCGATCTCACCGGACGGTTCGGGCGCGGGTTCAGTCGCCAGAACTTGCAGCAGATGCGGTCGTTCTTTCTGACCTGGCCAATTCGCCAGACAGTGTCTGGCGAATCTTCCCCGGCACCGGTCCACCCGAGGCGGCTCGACGAACTGGCGCAGTGCTTCACGCTGCCGTGGTCGGCCTATGTGCGGCTGCTGTCGGTCAAGGACGACCAGGCCCGCCGGTTCTACGAGGCCGAAGCCCTGCGCGGTGGGTGGAGCGTGCGCCAGCTCGACAGGCAGGTCGGCAGCCAGTTCTACGAACGCACGGCGCTGTCCCGAGACAAGGCCGCGATGCTGGTCAAGGGCGAGAAACGCAAGCCGGCGGACACGGTCACGCCCGACGAGGCGATCAAAGACCCTTATGTGCTGGAGTTTCTGGACCTCAAGGACGAGTACTCGGAGTCCGACCTTGAGGGTGCGCTGATCGAGCGGCTGGAAGATCTCCTGATCGAGCTCGGCGAGGGGTTTGCCTTCGTCGGGCGTCAGCGCCGGTTGCGTATCGACCAGACCTGGTATCGGGTGGACTTGCTGTTCTTCCATCGCCGGCTGCGCTGTCTTGTCATCGTCGACTTGAAGCTCGGCAGCCTGACTCATGCGGACGTGGGCCAGATGCACCTGTATTGCAACTACGCGAAGGCGCACTGGACGCTTCCCGACGAGAACCCGCCGGTGGGTCTGATCCTCTGCGCCGACAAGGGGCACGCACTTGCGCGGTATGCGCTGGAGGGCTTGCCCACCAAGGTCATGGCAGCAAACTATCGAACCATGCTGCCGGATGCCGAGTGGTTGCAACGAGAATTGGAGAGCACACGGCGCATGCTGGAGTCTCGTGGCAGGCCGTTGCGACGATAGCGGCGCGTGCCGATACGGCTGGCCGCGTTGGCCGGGCGGAGGGTGTGGATCCGCATCGGAATGACATCTTTGCCGGTACGGTGCTGACGCCTGCTACCAGGCGGCGGTGCCGCGCCGCCCATCACGAAGCACCGGCGGGGCGGCAACGGCTTCATCGTCGCCGAGCGTGGCAGCTTGTACTTACCCCCGCCGCGCCACCAGCTCCGACACCGTTTGCGCGGCCTGCTGCAGCGGCCCGAGAAACTCCTTCACCATCTGCTTCGCGGTATGCCGCTGCGCGTTGCCGCTGATGTTCATCGCCGCGATGATCTGCCCACGCCGGTTGCGGATCGGCGCGGACAGCGACATCAGGCCCACTTCGAGCTCCTGATCGACCACGGCCCAGCCCTGCTGGCGCACCTGGGCGATCGCCGCCTTCAGTTCGTCGAGGTCGGTGATCGTGCGCGGCGTATGCGCACGGATGCCGCTTTGCGCGAGCGTTTCGTCGAGCGCGTCATCGTCGAGCGCGGACAGCAGCACGCGGCCCATCGACGTGCAGTACGCGGGCAGCCGGCTGCCGATCGACAGGTTGATCGTCATGATCTTGCGAGTCGGTACCCGCAGCACGTAGACGATCTCGGTGCGGTCGAGCACGGCCGCCGAGCAGCTTTCGTGAATCTGCGCGGACAACTGCTCCATCACGGGATCGGCGAGATTCCAGAACGGCATCGACGTGAGGTACGCGAAGCCGAGCTCGAGGATCTTCGGCGTGAGCCGGAACAGCCGGCCATCGGCCTCGACGTAGCCGAGCGTCTGCAGCGTGAGCAGGATCCGGCGCGCGCCCGCGCGCGTGAGCCCGGTGGCCGAGGCGACCTCGGTGAGTGTCTGCTCCGGACGGGCCGCGTCGAACGCGCGGATCACCGCGAGGCCGCGCGCGAACGACTGGACATAGGAGTCGCCGGGTTTCGTCTGAGTGTCTTCGGTTGTCATGAGCGATCGGAATATCGTGCAGCCGAGAAGATAGCGCATGGGGCCTGACACGCCAACCGCCCGGCGGACCGGGCGCTTGACAGGTCGTCCCCGCACTCCCTATGATGCGTTGAACGTTCGATACACGATCTTATGTTCGTATATAGAACATTTAAGCGCATCCCGGCGGGCAATGCAAGGGGCGCGCCCTGTTCATTCCCCAGCCTGTCCTGGGACCGGAGACACTGATGACCGAAGCTTTTCTGTGTGATGCGATCCGTACGCCGATCGGGCGCTACGGCGGTGCACTGTCCGGCGTGCGCGCCGACGATCTGGGCGCAGTGCCGCTCAAGGCGCTCGTCGAGCGCAACCGCGACGTCGACTGGACGGCGATCGACGACGTGATCTACGGCTGCGCGAACCAGGCCGGCGAGGACAACCGCAACGTCGCGCGCATGTCGGCGCTGCTCGCTGGGCTGCCGCAAGGCGTGCCGGGCTCGACGATCAACCGCCTGTGCGGTTCCGGGATGGATGCGGTCGGCGTGGCCGCGCGTGCGATCAAGTCCGGCGAGGCCGCGCTGATGGTCGCGGGCGGCGTCGAGAGCATGACGCGCGCACCGTTCGTGATGGGCAAGGCCGCGAGCGCGTTCGCGCGCCAGGCCGACATCTACGATACGACGATCGGCTGGCGCTTCATCAATCCGCTGATGAAACAGCTGCACGGTGTCGATTCGATGCCGGAGACGGCCGAGAACGTCGCGGTCGACTACAACATCAGCCGCGCCGACCAGGACCTGTTCGCGCTGCGCAGCCAGCAGAAGGCCGCGCGTGCGCAGCAGGACGGCACGCTCGCCGAGGAAGTCGTCGCGGTCACGATTCCGCAGAAGAAGGGCGATCCGGTGGTCGTGTCGCGTGACGAGCATCCGCGCGAGACGTCGCTCGAAACGCTGGCGAAGCTGAAGGGCGTCGTGCGCCCGGACGGCTCGGTGACGGCCGGCAATGCGTCGGGCGTCAACGACGGCGCTGCCGCGCTGCTGCTCGCGAACGAGGAAACCGCAAAGCGCTTCGGCCTGACGCCGCGCGCACGCGTACTCGGGATCGCGACGGCCGGCGTCGCGCCGCGCGTGATGGGCATCGGCCCCGCGCCGGCCACGCAGAAGCTGCTCGCGCGGCTCGGGATGACGATCGACCAGTTCGACGTGATCGAGCTGAACGAGGCATTCGCATCGCAAGGTCTCGCGGTGCTGCGCATGCTCGGCGTTGCCGATGACGATCCTCGCGTGAACCCGAACGGCGGCGCGATCGCACTGGGCCATCCGCTTGGCGCGTCGGGCGCGCGTCTCGTGACGACCGCGATGTACCAGCTGCATCGCACGAACGGCCGCTTCGCGCTGTGCACGATGTGCATCGGCGTCGGCCAGGGCATCGCAATCGCGATCGAGCGCGTCTGACCCGCGTCTCGGGGTGAAGCGGCCGCGTTACCGCTTCGCTCAATTCGAATCGATGCGCGGCACGAGAATCCTCGTGCCGCGCATCGTCGTTAACCGGCCTGCGACAACTGCTTGAGGCGCGCATCGAGCGCGTCGATCTCGGTGTCCGCGAACACTTCGATGCCATGCTCGCGCAGCAACGCCGCCGTGACACCGGCGCCCGCGTGCCGCCGGTTCTCGAAACTCCCGTCGTAAATGAACGTGCTGCCGCACGACGGACTGCCGTCGGCCAGGATCGCGAAGCGGCAGTCGTGCGTGCGCGCGAGGGCCAGCGCGGTATGCGCACCGGACACGAACGGTGCCGTCACGTCCGTTCCGTTCACGTCGACGATGCGCGCGGCGCCCGACAGCACCCGCTGCCCCGATTCGCCGCCGGCGATTTCGGCGGGTGGGCGCGGCACGCTGAAGCCGCCGGCCAGTTCGGGGCAGACGGGCACGAGACGTCCTTCGCGCTGCCACCGTTCGAGCGCCTCGTGTGCGGCGGTCTTGGCCGACCCGTTGTAACGGACCGGATGACCGACCACGCACATGCTGACGAGGATCTTCGGCATGGCGTGCGGCTGCGCTTCGTTCTGCAATTTCGCTCTCCGTGATGGCCGATGGCGGCAGTGGCAAAGCGGGAAATTCTACGCTTTGCCCGCGTGCCGGTGCGTCAGGCTGTCGGCCCTTCCAGATGAATGTCTTCCGGCTCGAGCGCGTACAGCGCCGGGTCGGGCGATGCGCTGACCGTGAAGCCGAGCCGCAGGTAGAAGTCGATCGTGCGCTCCGATGGTGTGGCCGACACATACAGGCGTGCGGCGCCCATCGCGCGCGCCTGCTCACGGGCCGCGCGGTAGAGCTGCTCGCCGAGCCCGCAGCCGCGCCAGTCGCGGCTCACGTGCAGGAACTTCAACTGCAGCATGTCGCTGTGCGGGCCGAGCGGCTGGCTGTCGACGACGACCGCCGCGACGAGCCGTGCGCCGTCGAACATGCCGACGCACCAGCCGCCGCGATCGTGGCAGTCGAGCAGGATCGGCGTGTAGTGCTCGGCTTCGCCGTCGGGCCAGCCTGCGACGTCATAAAAGTCGGGCACGAGCTGCAGCGTGCCGTCGCGCAGCACATACAGGTGTTCGATGATCTCGCGCCGGTCGATGGTCCACACGAGCGGCACTTCGTCGCGCGTGAGCAGGCGAGCGGAAAGTGCGTCGCGTTCGGCGGCGGTGCGGCGCGTCATGCGGCCTCCCGATGCGCGGCGATCGCGTACATCAGCGGCAGGCGCGGCATGCCGTCGGGCGGCACCATCCGGTGGCCGTCCAGCTCGCGCATGCCGTCGAAGCCCTTCCAGCCGTTCGCATACGGATATTCGGTCAGGCGGTCGATCGCGAGCCCGGCCGATACGAGTGCGTTCACGACCTCGCCGATGCCCCACATGAACTCGTAGCTCGGATGCGGGTTCGCGAAATCGACGACGCCCGGATGGTCGTGCTGTGCGCCGAGCCCCGTGCCGGAGGCGGCGACGTAATCGCCGACACCTGCCGGTTCCTCGGTCGCGTCGCCTTTGAAATAGTCGTAGTGCGGTTTCCAGTGCTCGTCGAAATACAGCGCGAACGGATGGAACTCGACCATCGCGAAACGGCCGCCCGGCGCGAGCAGCGCGGCGATCCCGCGCGCCCACGCGTTCAGGTCGGACAGCCAGCAGATCGCGCCGTACGACGTGAACACGCGATCGAAGCGCTCGCCACGCGCGGCGGCCTCGGGCATCCAGTCGAGCACGTCGGCGCGCTCGAAACACGCCGGCAGGCCCGCGTCGTTCGACAGTTGCCGTGCGAACGTGATCGCTTCGTCGGAAATGTCGACGCCCGTCGCATCCGCGCCGTCGCGCACGAGGCTCAGCGTGTCCTGCCCCGCGTTGCACTGCAGGTGCAGGAGCCGCAGCCCGCTGACGTCGCCGAGCAGTTCGCGCTCTTCCGGAAAGAGCGTCGAGCCGCCTTCACGGAAAAACGCGGCCTGATCGCCTTTATGGCTGTTATGCGCGACTGTCGCCGTATTCCAGGACAGCCGATTCAGTTCGTGCAATGCCTTTTTCATCGAATTCGAATGCCGATTGAATGGAGCAGGATAGACGGAATCGTTTCGCCGCGTGCAACGGCCGATGCCATAGGCGTGCCGTGCGATGTGGCTGGGCGGTGCGGCGTGACATGCGGATGAACCTACGCGGCGAATATTGCCGGATTATTTGATCGAAATCATGGCGGCCGCCGAATTGAATATTTTATGCGAAGAAAGGGTAAGGTTTTTCCCCAATATGCCGACAGTAAGATGAAGACCGTCGTAAAGCGATAAACCGTTTTTCGGCTACTGAGCGTGAAGTCAGCGCGACGCGGACGTCAGATCCGCTTTTCGGAGCCTTGCATGCGCAATAACCAGCCCGTTACCCAACAGGAATTCGATTTTCCCGACGACGTCACGCTGATGTCGACGACCGACGCGAACAGCATCATCACCTACGCCAACACGACGTTTGCGCAGGTGAGCGGCTTCACGAACGAGGAACTCGTCGGCCAGCCGCACAACGCGGTGCGCCACCCGGACATGCCGCGCGAAGCATTTGCCGACATGTGGGCGACGCTCAGGCGCGGCGAGCCGTGGACCGCGCTCGTGAAGAACCGCCGCAAGAACGGCGACCACTACTGGGTGCGTGCAAACGCGATTCCGGTGATGCGCAACGGCGAGCCGCAGGGCTACATGTCGGTGCGCACGAAGGCGCCGCACGACGAGAGCGAGGCCGCCGATGCGCTGTATCGCGCGTTTCGCGAAGGCAAGGCCGGCCAGCGCCGGTTCCACAAGGGGCTGGTGATCCGCACGGGGCTGCTGCGCATCGCGTCGCTATCGCAGACGATGTCGGTGCGTGCACGCGTGCATTCGGCGCTGTGCGTGCTCGCGCCGGCGGTCGTCGGCGCGGGCTGGGCATGCGGGCTGGCCGGCGGCGGGCTCGCGGCGTTTGCCGGCGTGACGGTCGGCGCGGCGGCAGCGGCCGGCCTGTGGCTCGATGCACAGATCGTGCGTCCGCTGAAGCGGCTGCACGACCAGGCGCTGAACGTCGCGACCGGTGAAAGCCGGCGCGGCGTGCGAATGAACCGCGTCGACGAGATCGGCATGACGCTGCGCACGATCAACCAGCTCGGGCTGATGTTCCGCTGGCTCGTCGACGACGTCAGCGAGCAGGTGCACAACGTGCAGCGCGCGAGCAACGAGATCGCGCAGGGCAACAACGACCTGAGCGCGCGCACCGAGCAGGCGGCGTCGAGCGTGCAGGAGACGGCCGCGTCGATGGCCGAGATGACGGCGACCGTCGACAGCAACGCGGAGACCGCGCTGCAGGCGAACCGGCTCGCGATGTCGGCCAGCGAGGCGGCCGGACGCGGCGGGCAGGCGGTGGGCGAGGTCGTCACGACGATGAGCGACATCACGGCCAGCTCGCGCAAGATCGCCGACATCATCGGTGTGATCGACGGCATCGCGTTCCAGACCAACATCCTGGCACTGAACGCGGCCGTGGAAGCGGCACGCGCAGGCGAACAGGGGCGCGGTTTCGCGGTCGTCGCGGGCGAGGTGCGGGCGCTCGCGCAGCGTAGCGCGAACGCGGCGAAGGAGATCAAGACGCTGATCGGCGCGAGCGTCGACCGCGTCGAGTCCGGCGCGCGGCGCGTGGACGAGGCGGGCAAGACGATGGAGGACATCGTCGCGCAGGTGAAGCGCGTATCGGACCTGATCGCGGAGATCAGCTCGTCGACGGCCGAGCAGAGCACCGGCGTGTCGCAGGTCGACCAGGCGGTCGTGCATCTGGACAACATCACGCAGCAGAACGCGGCACTGGTCGAGCAGAGTACGGCGGCGTCGGAGAGCCTGAAGCAGCAGGCGACGCGTCTCGTGGATGCGGTGAACGTGTTCCGGTGATCGCCGGGGCGCGCACGCAATGTGCGCGCCCGATCAATGCATCGGGATTGACGCGCGCAATGCGCGTTCAGTTTTTCCCATTCAATCGAAAATACGCCGAACAAGACATATTCGTATTCAAGATTTTGCGTTTATGGATTGAGCTGCTATTGGGAAAATTGCGCTTGATCATCAGACGAATGACCGTCAAAACGTTGCCCAGTATGGCGTTTAGTTTCATCCATAAACAGATTGTTCGGTAAAAACAAGATCATGCATTTCTAATGCATATTTTCCCGAATACACCATAATGTTTTCGTGGAATTTGCCGAAAGCGCAGGGGCCAGACCAACTCGCATGCGGATCGACCGTCATGCGCGGGTCTCGAATCAATCGACAAGCGGACGCAAGATCCGTTACCCGGAGCTCCACACCATGCGCAACAATCAGCCCGTCACGCAACGCGAATTCGATTTTCCCGATGACGCGACGCTGATGTCGACCACCGACACGAACAGCTACATCACCTACGCGAACGCGGCCTTCATCCAGGTCAGCGGATTTTCTCCCGAAGAGATCGAAGGCCAGCCGCACAACGTCGTGCGGCATCCGGACATGCCGAAAGAGGCGTTCGCCGACATGTGGGCGACGCTCAAGGGCGGCGAGCCGTGGACCGCGCTCGTGAAGAACCGCCGCAAGAACGGCGATCACTACTGGGTGCGCGCGAACGCGATTCCGGTGATGCGCAACGGCGAGCCGAAGGGCTACATGTCGGTGCGCACGAAGGCGACGCGCGACGAGATCGCGGCCGCGGAGGCGCTCTACAAGGAATTCCGCGAAGGGCGGGCCGGCAACCGGCATTTCCACAAGGGGCTGATCGTCCGCAAGGGCGTGGCCGGTTTCACGTCGCTGTTCCAGACGATGTCGGTGCGCGCGCGGCTCCATGCGTCGCTTTGCGTGCTCGCGCCGGTCGTGGTGGCCGGCGGCTGGGCGTGCGGG
>NZ_JAAGPE010000090.1:0-31417 GCF_017104605.1 Burkholderia sp. Ac-20384
CGGCACGCGCGAGCTGCTGCGCCGCGACGCCGACACGCCGCAGGGCCGCGTGACGGTCGGGATGCCGTCGAGCACCGCGCGCGTGCTGGCCATTCCGCTCGCCCGCGCGGTGCGCGACCGCTATCCGGGCATCATGCTGGAGCTGATCGAGGCGCCGAGCGCCGATCTCGACACGTTGCTCGAACGCACGCGGCTCGATCTCGCGATCGTCGTCGATGCGGTCGACACGCGCGGCATCGCGATCCACCGGCTGCTGACGGAAACGCTGTACCTGATCACGTGGCCCGGGTTCCAGGTGCCGGGCGATCCCGTGCCGCTCGACGCGATCGCGCAGATGCCGCTCGTACTGCCGAGCGCGCCGAACACGATCCGCAACCGCGTCGACTGGGCGATGCGCGAGGCCGGGCTGTCGTACGAGATCAGCTTCGAGGCGAGCTCGACCGGACTGCTGTTCGCGGCCGTGATGGCGCAGCTCGGCGTGACGATCCTGCCGTGGACGGCCGCGCACATCGAGATCGAGGAACGCAAGCTCAAGCTGTCGACGGTCGCGCATCGGCTGTTCGCGCGCGACCTGTCGCTGTGCTGGCACGATACGGCGCTCGTCAGCAACGCGGTGCAGAAAGTGAAAGCCGAGATCGTCCGGCTGTTCGACACGCTCGGGCAGCGGCCCGAGTGGGCGGCCGGGCAGGCCGACGGTGCGTGACCGGGGCGCCGCGTACGTTGCCCCTTCCTTGTGCTGCGAAGGCGCACGGACTAAGCTTCGTTCATCCTGGGTACCGCTGACACCCCCACTTCTCCTCGCCGCTCGGTATAAGCGTCGGGGGAAGGAGGCCGTTCGTGTCCCCGCTCCAGTCTGCCTGGTTTCTGCTAGGCGTCAGTATCGTCGCCGAAGTACTCGGCTCCGCCGGCCTGAAATATTCGGCCGGCTTTTCCCGCCCGCTCCCCTCCGCACTCACCGTCGTCTGTTACGCATGCGCGGTCTGGCTGATGGCGCTCGCGACGAAGCGCCTCGAAATGGGGCTCGCATATGCAAGCTGGGCCGCCGCCAGCACCGCGGCCACGGCCGTGATCGGCATCGTCTGCTTCGACGAATCGACGTCGTCGCTGAAGCTCGCCGGCATCGCGCTGACCGTGTGTGCGCTTGTCGCGCTCAACCTCGGCGACGCGGCGACGCACTGATCCTGGTCGCCGCCGGTTGCCGGCATGCGGGCATCGGGGAGACATTGACAACGCCCCCCGACGCCCCTTAACGTTGATCCCATCGTAACCATCACCGGTTCAGCTTAAGAGGTTGTCGGCCCGCTCGTGCTCGACACCTCTGCCTTCATCGAAGGCCTGCTGCTTGGCGCCGGACTGTTCACGTCCGTCGGCCCCAAGGACGCGTTCGTCATCAAGCGCTCGATCTCGAGCCCCCATCTGCTTTCCATTGCCCTCGTCTGCGCAGGCAGCGACGCGTTGCTGATCACGCTTGGCGCGCACGGGTTGTCGTCGCTGCTATCGCGCCATCCCGGCGTGGTGTCAGCCGCGCTGTGGGCCGGCATCGCGTATCTCGCCGGCTATGGCCTGCTCGCGCTACGTTCGGCGATCCGACGGCGACAGCCTGAGCACGTCGACGGTCCGCGCACGGGCAGCGAACCCACGCGTGCGCGCACGGTGCTCGCGACTGCCGCCGTCTCGTTGCTCAATCCGTATGCGTGGATCGACACCGTGCTGCTGCTCGGCACCGTGATCGTGAGCCACACGCCCGCCGCACGTGCGCCGTTTGCGTTCGGCGCGATGACGGCTTCGCTTGCGTGGTTCCTGATGCTCGCCTTTGGCGCGCGTGCGTGCCGCGCATGGTTCGCCCGTACGCTCGCATGGCGGGTGCTCGATTTCTTCGTCGCGGCGATGATGCTCGGCTTCGCGGTGCGTTTCGCGATCGACGCGCTTCAGGCGTCAGCGGCTCGATAACGTGCGAAACACGTCGTGCGCGCCGGCATGCAGTTCGAAGCCGATGCCCGGCGCTTGCGGAACGCGTGCGTATCCGGCGTCGATGCTTGCGCCGTCGGCCAACCCGCTGAACGGATGAAACGCGAACGGGCTGACTTCCGCACCGCCGAGCCCGAGCGCCGCGACGACGTGCAGCGAGAACAGGTGGCCGCCGTGCGGCCAGAACGCGTCGCGCCGCCAGCCGCGCGATGCGAAGTGCTCGACGATCTGCAGATAGCCCGGCAGCCCGTAGCCATGCACCGGATCGAATACGAGCACGTCGCGCTCGGGGCGCAGGCCGCCATAACGGTCGAGCAGCTTCGCTTCCGCGAGTGAAAACAGCGCCTCGCCGGCCGCGATCGGCGATGCGTAGCGGGTGGCGATGTCCGCCTGCAGCGGCAGGTCGAGCGGATCGCAGATGTCCTCGAACCACCAGAGATCGAACGGCGCGAGCATCGCGGCGGCCGCGCCGGCGGTCGTCGCGTCGTACGAGTTCATCGCGTCGACCGCGAGATGCGAACTGTCCGCCAATTGTGCGGCGGCCGCTTCGATGCGCCGGCGGTCCTGATCGAGATCCGCGCCGCCGATCTTGATCTTCGCGTGCGTGTAGCCGAGATCCGCGATGCGGCGCATCTCGTCCGACAGGCGCGCGAGATCGTCATGCGGATAGCGGTAGCCGCCGCCCGCGTACACGCGCACGCGCGGTGCGGCCGTGCGTTCAAGTCGGTCAGCGAGAAAGCGATGGAGCGGCAGGCCGGCGATTTTCGCGGCGGCATCCCAGATCGCCATGTCGAGCGTGCCGACTGCGACGCATCGTTCTCCGTGCCCGCCCGGCTTTTCGCCGGCCATCATCGCGCGCCATGCGCGGAACGGGTCGAGGTTCGTGCCGGCTTCGTCGGCGAGCGTGTCGGCGGCGGCCAGCAGGCGCGGCGCGAACCGTTCGCGAATCAGGCCGCCCTGCGCGAAACGGCCGATCGACGCGTAGCCGTAGCCCGTCACCGGGCGGCCGTCGCGTACGACGTCGGTGACGACCGCGACGACACTCGTCGTCAGGCCGCCGGACGGGATCGCCGGATCGGCATAACGGGACACGGGAATCGCTTGTTCGTGAATCGCGGTGATGCGCATGGTCGGGGTTCCGGAGGTGGCGGCCGAGGTGCAGGCGAACGAGGGATGCGATGCGGCCGGAACGGTGGATGGACCGCTGCATCATAGGCGCTGTCGCCGCACGCTGCAGGCGTGCGCTACCGTGGCGGACGATCGTGCTGCAGCCGCTGCGTGATCGCGGAGAAGTCCGCCTGGATCACCGCGAAGATGAACGCGGTCGACATCCCGAACAGCAGCACGCCGCACGACGATTCGATCGCACCGAGCATTCGCCAGTTCGCGGCCGGGACGATGCCCGACGCGCCGCGCGTCGACATCGTGTCGATCGAGAAGAACAGTGCATCGCTGAACGAGCCGATCGCACCGACCTGCACGAAGGTCGCGCCCCACACGATCGCTTCCAGCGTATGCAGCAGCCCGAGCGCGATGCAGATCAGCGCGATGATGCCCGTCACCTTGCGCAGTTGTTCGTGGATGTCGTCGCGACGCACGTCGAGCGCTTCGCGAAGGCGGCGCGCAACGACCGCCAGCCCGACCATCGCCGCGGTGTGCATGAGGATCGTGGTCATGCCGAGCAGGATGCCGATCGTCCAGCTTTCCATGGGAGGCCTTTGGGGTCGGGGGCGGCTGCGGGGATGTCGGCAAGATTAACACCGGGTGGCGAAATGGCGTGCCCCGTGCCGGCCACGAAAGGCCGTGATCGCGATCGTCGACACTGCCGACGCCGCACCGGGCTTCAGTCGATCGCACGCCTGACGGTAAGCCAATGGAAATCGTCGAAGTGTAGAGTGGTCGATCGCAACCGGATCAGCATCGTGCCCGTTGCCTCCCCGCCAGGAGGCATACGCGGAACCGCCCTGCCCGGCAAATCGAATAAAGAGAAACACAAGGGGATCACGATGGATCTGTCGAGCCAGCGCTACGAAGACATCATTCATCTGCTTTATGACGCCGTCGCGGAGCCGTCCGGCTGGTCCGGATTCTTCACTTCGCTGGGCGAGGCCATCGATGCAAGCGCCATCCACATGCTGGCCATCGACAAGAAGCACGGTTCGCTGTCCTACAGCGACGGCTTCAACCTGCCCGTCGATGGCGAGCTGGCCTACATCCAGAAATACGGCAGCATCGATCCGCGCATGGCGCTCATGCGGCAGCGTGCCCCGGGAGAGTGGATCCATTGCCACGAGCTGTTCGACGACGACTTCGTCGCCCGCGATCCGTTCTACCAGGAATTCCTGATCCCGGTCGGCCGGCGCTATGTGTCGGGTTGCAAGCTGGTCGACGACGAGAACGTCTGCGTGATTTTTTCCGCGCTGCGCGCCGTCGGGGAGCAGCCGCTCGGGCCGCAAGAGGTCGGTTTTCTCGATCGGCTCATGCCGCATCTGATCCGTGCGGTGCGGATGCAGCTGCAGAACTACACGTTTTCGACCAAGGCGCTGGTCGGGCATGCGCTGGTCAACAAGCTTCGGCAACCCGTCATGCTGCTGACGACCGATGGCAGCATCGTACTCGCGAACGAAGCGGCAACGCGCCTGCTCGCATCGACGTCGCTCGTCAGCCTCGCGGACGGAAAGCTGATGCTGCCGGCCGGTTACCGCGACACCTTCCGCGCGGAGTGCGAGCGGCTTGAAGGCCTGGCACGCGGCGGCGACACGCCGGCCGACGAAGTGTCCGAATACCGTTCGCTGCCGATCGCCGCACCGGCAGCGCCTGGCCTCGCCGCCGAGACGCTGTACGCGTTCTTCACACTGCTGGTTCCGCCGCGGGTAAGCGGCGCCTTCGGACTGCGGCCGCTCGTCATGCTGCTGTTCTACCACCCCGACTCCGCCCCGCCCGTCGATTCGGACCTGCTCGGCGCGGCATTCAATCTCACGCCGGCAGAAGTGCGCGCGTGCCGTCTGCTCGGCGAAGGGCTGTCGACCAAGGAAATCGCTTCGCGCGCCGGCATCCAGCACGACACCGTGCGCAAGCAGCTTCAGGCGATCTACCGGAAAACAGCCACCAATCGCCAGTCCGAACTGATGCGCCTGATGCTGAACCTGCCCCTGAACGCATTCGACTGAACGCCCGCGCGACATGCACCGGCGCGCTCGCCCGCTCATTACAAGTCAGTGGGCCGTTCGCCGCAAGCTCGATGAAACTTCGTTGAGCTTGCAACCTCGTACCCCCCGTTTGTGGAATGGACCGCGTTTGCGACGCTGGATATATTTTGCTCGCGCTTCGCATCCGGCGGTACGGCCGTCGATTCCCACAATACGAATGCACGGGGTAACACCATGAAACAGCATCTCGGCTATGCCGCCGCCTGCGCGTACGGCCTCTCGCTCCTGCTCGCCGCCTGCGGCGGCGATGACTCGTCCGGGCCATCCGGCGGATCGACGGGTTCGCCGTCCTCGTCGACGCCGGCAGCGTCGCTGAGCGCGGACCAGACAACGTACCAGAGCTTCGCGCTGGCACCGAACCTGTCGTACCGCACATCCATCGACCTGCCGGCATCGGGCGTACCGGCCACCGGGACGAACTACTTCATCGCAGGCTCGTCGTCGCTCGCCGCCTCTCCGTCCACCGGCACCCAGAAGACCACGACGTCCGCGCCGACGTCGATCGCCAGCACGCTGTCGATCACGACCGCGTCGACCGCACCGACCCGCTACCTCGTCGCGGGCAAGATCGTCGTCGACTCCGGCCCGCAGTTCATCACGAACATCAGCTATCAAGGCAGCGGCGTTCGTGCGGACACGCTCGCGGCGGACGGCGCCACGACGGTCCAGAGCACGCTGCGCACGAATTTCTCGGTCGTGCCGCTGACGGGCACGGTTGTCGGCGCACCGACCGATTTCGCGCAGTGGTTCAACTCGCTCTACTACAACCCGAAGCTGCTGACCAGCACCGCGACATGGTCTTCCGGCGCCGCTTACATTAAGTACACCGAAACGGAAATCGGTGACGTTTACCAGGTGGCGGACAACAAGACGCTGACGACCGGCACGTCGCCCGACCCGATTGCGACCGGCACGACGATCGCGGCACTGATGGCCGCCGGCGGCATCCAGTCGAGCAGCGACCAGACGACCTACACGCTGAGCAACGGTGCGATGACGCAGGTGAGCGGCGTCACGACCTATGTCGCGAACGCGCTGCGACCGAACCGCACGACGCCGATGTATCACACGTACTACGAGATCAACGGAAACGTGTACACGGGCAACCTGATCAAGGACGGCACCGTCATCGGCGGCAACCCGTATCCGGTCGCGGCACCGGGCACGAGCTCCGGCTATACGACGAACTACACGGAGAACTTCCAGGTTCGCGTGAATGCAGCGGCGATCAACAGCCTGCAGGCGGCGGTCACGTTCTGAAGCGCAAACGCATCGAGGTTCGCCAGCGGCGAACCTCGACATCAGACCGACTTCACTTCCCCGCCGTCCATCCGCAGCGCCGAACCCGTCATCCAGTGCGCGGCCGGCGACACGACGAACGCGATCAGTTCCGCGATCTCCTCCGGCGTGCCGTAGCGTGCGATGCCCGCTTCGACCGGAAACCGGGCCGTCGCCTCGTCGACGCTCATGCCGTGCAGCGGCGCCCAATGCTCGAGGTACGAACGCCGGCGGCCCGTCATCACCGGCCCCGGCAGCACGCTGTTGACCTGTACGCCATCGGCGATGCCGCGATCCGAGAATGCCTTCGCGAGCGCGACGATCGCCGCGTTGATCGTGCCGACCGCCGCATACGGCGCCTTCGGAAACAGCGCCGAGTTGCCGGACATCAGCACGACCGAGCCCGCGCTGGCCTTCAGCGACGGCCACGCGGCAATCGTCAGCCGCCGCGCGCCGTGCAACTTCAGCGCCAGGCCCTGCTCCCACTGCGCGTCGGACATCTCGAACACGTCGATCTGCGGGACCGCGCCCGCGATGTTCAACAGCGCGTCGATCCGGCCAAACGCGGCAAGCGTGTCGTCGACCACGCGCTGCGCGGCCTCCGGCGCGGCAAGATCGACGTCGATCACGAGACACGCGGCACCGGCCGCTTTCACGTCGATCGCAGTCTGCTCGAGATTCGCGCGGTTGCGCGCGACGAGCGTGATCGCGTCGAAATCCCGTGCGAGCCGGATCGCGGTCGAACGGCCGATCCCCTGGCTCGCGCCGGTCACGATGGCCACTCTGTCGGACATGATGTTTCTCCTGAGTCGGAACGGATCAGCGAACGAGGAATGCCGACATCGCCGCGGCGATCTCCGCCGCATGCGTTTCCAGCGCGAAGTGGCCGGTGTCGAAAAACCGCACGTCGGCGTCCGGGAGGTCGCGCCGGAACGCCAGCGCGCCGGCCGGCAGAAAGAACGGATCGTTCTGCCCCCACACGGCGAGGAACGGCGGCCGGTGCGTGCGGAAGTATTCCTGGAACGCCGGGTACAGCGCGACGTTGCTTCGGTAGTCGCGGAACAGGTCGAGCTGGACCTCGTGCGCACCGGGCCGGCCCAGGTAGTAGTCGTCGAGCGAGTAGCCGTCGGGCGACACCGCGGCCGGATCGGGCGTGCCGTGCGTGTACTGCCAGATCGTCGTGTCACGTGCGAGCAGCGCGCGAAGCGCATCCCGGTTCGCGGCCGACGGATCGTGCCAGTACGTGCGGATCGGATTCCAGCCGTCGCTCAGGCCTTCTTCGTACGCATTGCCGTTCTGCGACACGATCGCGGTGATCCGCTCTGGATGCCGCAGCGCGAGCCGGAAGCCGGTCGGTGCGCCGTAGTCGAACACGTAGACCGCGAAGCGATCGAAGCCGATCACTTCCGTGAAGCGCTCGATCACGTTCGCGATGTTGTCGAACGTGTACGTAAAGGCGTCTCTGGCAGGCATGTCCGACTGCCCGAAGCCGGGCAGATCCGGCGCGACGATGTGGAAGCGGTCGGCCAGCGCCGGGATCAGGTCGCGGAACATGTGGCTCGCGCTCGGAAAGCCGTGCAGCAGCAACAGCTTCGGCGCGCCGGGCAGCGCGGCCTCGCGGTAGAACACGTTGAAACCGTCAACGTCGGCGCGACGGTAGGTGATGGCAGCCATGGTCTGTCTCCTTGAGGAACAGTGCTCGGGGAAAGTGAACGGACGTCAGCGGGCAGCAACCGTCCGCAGCGCGTCGACGATCACGTGGGTCACGATGTCGGGCGCCGTCACGATCGGCGTGTGGTCGACCGCGTGCGAATTCACGCGTGCCTTCATGCGCTCTGCGGTGAATCGCTGCGTGGCCGGATCGATCATCCGGTCCTGCTCGGCGATCAGGAACCAGCTCGGACGGTCGCGCCACAGCGGACGCCCGACCGCCTCGCCGATGCACGCCGCCGCAATCGGTCGCTGCACCGCCGCGAGCACCGCCAGTTGCTGCGGCGTTGCGTGCTGCGCGAAAGCCCGCGGAAACGCGTCCGTCGGCAGCCAGATGAAGCCGTGCCGATCCGGCGCGAGCTGCGGCGCTTGTGAATGCGGTTCGCCGCGATGGAATACGTCGCCGACCGTTTCACCTTCGTCCGGCGCGAGTGCCGCGACATAGACCAGCCCCGCGACATTGGCCGCCCGCGTCGCCCCGATCACCGCACCGGCATATGCGTGACCGGCCAGCACGACAGGGCCGTCGATCCGTTCGAGCACCCGGTCGAGCGCGGCGATGTCATCGCCCAGCGAAGTCAGCGGCAACGGCGCCGCGATTGCGTTGATCCCCTGCCGCTGGAGACGCTCGATGACCGCGCCCCAGCTCGACCCGTCCGCCCATGCGCCGTGCACGAGCACTGCACTCACGTTGCCGTATGACATCTCCCGCTCCTTTGAGAAAGCTGAATGACGCACCAAAGTAACCGTCTTGATATTCATAATCAGGTTACTCACAACGTTAGTAACTTGTCAAGGTGGTTTTTAGTGGTTACGATACGTCATCACCTTCGCCTGCCTCCCCCGTCATGGACTACCTGCCGATTCCCGCGATCTTCGTCGCCGACGCGCCTGGCCTCGACTTCCTGAACTCCGTCGCAACGCCGGTGGATCAGGAGGTTGACTGGATCCGCGACGGCGAAGGCTTGCTGGCGTGGCTGGAACAGGCCGGCATGGTGCCGGCGGACGCACTCGCGGCACTGCGGTCGCGTTCGACGCCGGCCGAGTTCGACGCGGTCGCGGCGCAGGCACGCGCACTACGCGAATGGTTCAGGGCATTCGTCCGCGCACGGAAAGGACGGCCGCTGGCTGCAGCGGACCTAAGCGAACTCGAGCGGCTGAATCGGCTGCTGGAGCGGGACGAACGATATGAAGAACTCGTCGCGAACGACGCGAACGGTTTTGCACTTCGGGAAAGACGGCGCTGGCGATCGCCGGAGTCGCTTCTGATGCCGATCGCGCAAGCGCTCACGAAGCTCGTTTGCGACGAGGACTTCACGTATGTGAAGGCATGCGAAGGCCCGCGGTGCACGCTGATGTTCGCGGATCACACGCGCGGGCACGCGCGCCGGTGGTGCAGCATGGCGATTTGCGGCAATCGCGCGAAAGCGGCCGCGCATCGGAAGCGAGTGAAGGAGCGGGGGTAACGTGGCGCGGCCGGAACCGCCCATCGAGCAATGTCCGCTTATCGGTGAGGCGCCCCCGGCAACCTAAGTAGGAAGTGCCGCTTTACTGCTGCACACGAACTCGGCCTCATGGTCCGGCATCCGGACCGGAGCGAACTTTATCGAGTCGGAATCTCCCGCCGCCCCTCCCGGCTCCGTGAACCGGGAGAGTATCGAGCGGCGACAGTATGCGTGGCTCGAATTGACCGGCGCGCTCAGGCGAACACGAAGTACTTGCGCACCGTTTCCACCACTTCCCACGTCCCTTTCATGCCGGGTTCGATCACGAACACGTCGCCGGCTTTCAGGTGCACCGCTTCCTCGCCTTCCGGCGTGATGATGCAGTAGCCGTCGAGGAAGTGGCAGTACTCCCATTTCTCGTAGTTCACCTCGAACTTGCCCGGCGTGCAGATCCAGGTACCCATGATCTTGCTGCCGTCCTTCGAGACGTAGGCGTTCAGGTTCACGGTGTGCGGATCGCCGCCGATGCGCTTCCACTTGGTCGCATCGAGGACGGGGGGCGGGCAGGTTTTACGCAGAACGGTGATGAAATCGGACATGTCGGCTCCAGACTAACGATCGGGTAAGAGGCCTGTCACGTTAGTTCGAAAGCGTGGTGGGGACTTGTATGCTTCCGACGCTGACTCGTCTATTTTCGACACCGGCCCGCGTGAGGGCACTCCGCCTCGGCGGTTATTCAATTGTCCGGTTGAGGATCGGCACAATGCCAAATGTCCATGCCCCACGCTGTGCGCTGCGGCCCCGGCATGAACCGAATCTTTCACCGCCGGGCTTTGCCGGTAACTGGCGCGCGGACAAGGCTCGCCGGGCAGCACCCGTAGCCTCGCTTACGCGACGGGCTTGGGGAAGTAAGTTTCCTCCTCCGCCGGAATGCTGCCGTCCCGGTAACGCTTGTCTTCCCACAGCAGCCGCCAGCGCACCACCTGTTCGTCGTTGGACCCTTCCAGCAGGTATTGGTGGGCAATACTGCCCTTGAGGAAGTAGTTCGGACAGCCCACCTTGCCGGCCGGAAACCACGGCTCCCAGATACCCTCGACTGGAATCTCCTGATCGCTGTAAACCTCGCCGATTGCGGATTCGTTCTTCGGCGGACAGGAAGGAATCGATGCGGGATAGCTGCGACCGGGTGGCCAATGCCGCCAGGCCGGAAGGGGCGCATCTTCGAACATGGATTCATAGGTCCAGTGCTCGAAAACGCGGGTGCCTCCATCCGCACGCGTTCCGTATGCAAGCATCCCGGTAAAACCGAACCCGACCGTGCACTTGAGCGCGTAGCAAATCAGTCTCTCGATCCACACGCCCTCCGCGAATCCGGTGGCATACACCGGGTCCGCAAAGGTGGTGTCCTTCAGTCCCAATGAATGAAAAAACGGATCGTATTTGCGACCGATTTCAAGCGCACTCCGCCCAAACAACAGGTCGCCAACCTGCTGGCTTCCTGCAATCAGCGCGTCGTATGCTGCTCGTTTGTCGTGACCTCGGCGCAATGCATCGATGCCCAGATCCATTTGCGCCAGCGCCCCCAGGAAATCATGTGCGTAGGCTTCTTCAAGCTCCGCCTGATTCGGGCTCGGTGTGTCCAGTTGTCTCGCATACGCGCCGAGAAAGTCCCGATATAGTCCGACGGCATATTCGAGGAACGTGAAACTCGTCCACTTCTTGAGCAGATAAAACGCCTTTGCTCGCGCATCCTGTTCCCGCTCGGGCGTCACGGTCAGAATATTCAACATTCCGGAATGTCTTCGAGAAGTACCAGGATGCAGTCGATAAACGCTGCTCGCAAGAGGCTGGATCCGAAGTCTTCGCGAACAGCCACCGCCAGATGCCAGATCGCGAATCTGCTCGGTGGCTAGTCTTCCCTACCCTCGTGGCTTAGCCGCCATTCAATTGTCCGGTTGAGGATCGGCATAATGCCAAATGACCATGCCCCACGCTGTGCGCTCCGGCCCCGGCATAGGCGCGCCGGCCTCGACATGAACCGAATCCTTCACGGCCGGGCTTTGCCAGTAACCGGGCGCGGGCAAGGCTCGCCGGGCAGCACCCGTAGCCTCGGTTGTGCGACGGGCTTGGGGAAGTAAGTTTCCTCCTCCGCCGGAATGCTGCCGTCCCGGTAACGCTTGTCTTCCCACAGCAGCCGCCAGCGCACCACATGTTTGTCGTTGGTCCCTTCCAGCAGGTATTGGTGGGCAACACTGCCTTTGAGGAAGTAGCTCGGACAGCCCACCTTGCCGGCCGGAAACCACGGCTCCCAGATACCCTCGACTGGAATCTCCTGATCGCTGTAAATCTCGCCGCTTGCGGATTCATTCCTGGGTGGACAGGGCGGGAGCGATGCGGGATAGCTGCGACCGGGCGGCCAATATCGCCACGCAGGAAAAAACGGATCCTGGAACAACGATTCATACGTCCAATGCTTGAACACCCGAGTGCCGCCGTCGGCACGCTTGCCATAGGTCAGGTATTCGGAAAAATTGAGCCCGACAGTGCACTTGAGCGCCAGACAGCTCAACTCTTCAATCCACGCCCCTTCCGCATACCCCGTTGCATATTCGGAATCCGAATAATCCGTATCCCTCACGCCAAGCGCGTGGAAAAACGGGTCGTATGTTCGACCGACCTCGTGCGCACTCCGCCCGAACAAAAGCTCGCCCCCCTTCTCGCTACCGGAGATGAGCGCAACGTATGCCGATCGCTTGTCGGCGCCTTGTCGCAATGTCTCGATCCCCTGATCCATCCTCACCAACGCATTCAGGAAATCGCTGACATACGCTGCCTCCAATTCAGCCTGATTGGGGCTCGGCGTGTCCAATTGCCTGGCGTACGCGTGAAGAAAATCCCTGAACAGATCAACTGCATGATCCAGGAACGTAACGCTTGTCCATTTCTTGAGCAGATAAAACGCTTTGGCGCGCGCGTCCAGCTCCTGCTCAGGAGTCATGGTCAGGGTATTCAGCATCATGGGCGCGGGATGAGCGCATTGTCCGGCAACGACGGTATGTCTGTCTTGAGCAATCGATCTTGTTGGATCAGGCCACCACGAATAGCCTGAGCTAATTCAGTCATGTTCATGCGTTATCCATCTTCTTATTTGTTGCAAGCCTACGGGTGGCTTGCACTCTCACGAGGACGGCTCCCCGGTTATGTCGGCGGAATTGTAGCGGAGCCGGCAAGTCGTGAGAATGTCGCCCGCCAGGGCCGGCAACATGTCGAACCTGGCGCTCACAGACGAATCGCTCGAGAAGCGTATTCGACACATCCGTCGGGCCGTTGAAATTCGGCCCCGATACGACAGCGCGCAGAACGGATGTGCCTTGCGCCTGGACGGTAGATCCCGTGAAAGGCAGCGGGCTCGCCCGACACCGCCGGCGACGCCACCGCTCCAGCATCGAGCGATGCCAGTCTCGCTACGACCGCCCAAAACCCCACGCTTGCCATCCCCACCCGAACCCCTGTAGAATTGCGCGTTCTGCGGGCGTCGTATAATGGCCATTACCTCAGCTTCCCAAGCTGATGACGTGGGTTCGATTCCCATCGCCCGCTCCACTTTCCGGCTGCATCGCAGCCTGCGCATGAGCCGCCTCGTCGAAGGCGGCTTTTTTGTACCATGTGCCGGTTCCCCCGGCCCACTGCTGCGCGCAACGGGCCCTCGCCCGCAACCGAGCCTTTCTCTGTCACCGATGATGCACGACGATCCGAACGAAGCCGGCCTGCCGCCGCACGACGACGCCATTCCCGACGAAGCCGCCGAAGGCGCCGACGCAGTCAATCCGCTGCACCACCGCCGCATCCGCAGCTTCGTGACGCGCGCCGGCCGTGTGTCGACCGGCCAGCGCCGCGCGATGGACGAACTCGGCCCGCGCTTCGTGGTGCCGTATGCGCCGGAGCTGCCCGACTGGAACGCGGTGTTCGGCCGCAGTGCACCGCGCATCCTCGAGATCGGCTTCGGGATGGGCGCATCGACCGCGGAAATCGCCGCGAACCGCCCTGGTGACGACTTCCTCGGCGTCGAAGTGCACGAACCGGGCGTCGGCGCGCTGCTGAAGCTGATCGGCGAGCAGGATCTGTCGAACATCCGCATCATCCAGCACGACGCGGTCGAGGTGCTCGAGCACATGCTCGCGCCCGAAAGCCTCGACGGCGTGCACATCTTCTTCCCCGATCCGTGGCACAAGGCGCGCCACCACAAGCGCCGGCTGATCCAGCCGCCGCTCGTCGCGCATCTCGCATCGCGCCTGAAGCCCGGCGCGTACATTCACTGCGCGACCGACTGGCAGAACTATGCGGAGCAGATGCTCGAAGTGCTCGGCGCGGAGCCGACGCTCGAAAACACGGCCGCCGACTACGCACCGCGCCCCGACTACCGGCCGGTGACGAAGTTCGAACGGCGCGGGCTGCGGCTCGGCCACGGCGTGTGGGACCTGGTGTTCCGCAAGCGCGCAGGCTGAGTTCTCCCGCTGCGGCAGCGCACGTCGCTCCGCTCCGGACAAGAAAAAGCCCGACCGGCCTAAGCCGATCGGGCTTTTTTCATGCGAGGCGCGCCCGCCTTCGGGTTCGCGTCACGCCCAGTTCAGCCAGCCGCTGTACCCGACCAGCAGCACGAACAGCCCGAATGCGATCCGGTACCACGCGAACACCGTGAAATCGTGCGACGCGACATAGCGCAGCAGCCAGCGCACGCACACGAACGCGCTGACGAATGCCGCGACGGCGCCCAGCACGAACAGGCCGAGCGAATCGACGGTGAACGCCTGCCAGTCCTTCACGGTTTCATAGAGCGTCGCGCCGAAGATGATCGGGATCGCGAGGAAAAACGAGAATTCGGTGGCGACGCGCCGGTCGAGGCCGAACAGCATCCCGCCGATGATCGTCGAACCCGAGCGCGACATGCCGGGAATCAGCGCGAAGCACTGCGCGATACCGACCTTGAGCGCGTCGAGCGGCGTCAGTTCATCGACCGACATCACGCGCGGCGGCTCGCGGCGCTCGCGCTGCCGCGCCTCGGCCCACAGGATGATCGCGCCGCCCACGACGAGCGCGAACGCAACGGGTACCGGCGAGAACAGCACGGCCTTGATCTTCTTCTCGAACAGGAGGCCGAGTGCGATCGCGGGAATCGTCGCGATCACGACGTTCAGCGTGAAGCGCCGCGCATCGGGCCGGCTCGGCAGCCCGGACACGATGGACGCGATCCGTTGCCGGTATTCCCAGCAGACCGCGAGGATCGCACCGAACTGGATCACGACGTCGAACGTCTTCGCGTGTGAATCGTTGAAATTCAGGAAGCTGCCCGCGACGATCAGGTGACCGGTACTCGATACCGGCAGGAATTCCGTCAGCCCCTCGACGACGCCGAGGATCAAAGCCTTGCAGATCAGGATCCAGTCCATCCGTGGCCCAACTCCGAAATGGTCGAATGAATGGGCCACTCTTCCACGCGCGGCCCCCCTCCGGCCGAGCGCGGTTCGTCGTCACTTTTCGACGATCGCCACGCGTATGCCGTTTGTAAGAATCGTAATTGTACCGGGTTCGTAGTTCACCCCGGCAAATTGCAGTTGTTCGGGCTTGAACGTGTAGATCGGATAGTTGGTCAGCAACTGCGTCGCGAGCAGGCCGGCGGCCGCGCCAACCTGTTGCGCGTACATCTGCGCGTCGCCGTCGAGCGCGAGGCTGTCGACGGCCGGCGACTTCAGCACGACCGAGCGGCTCGGCGCGTCGTAAGCCAGCTGGCCCGACACGGTGAACTTGCCGCTGACGGGCGCACGCAGGAACGGGCTCACGAAATGCGCGTCGAGCTGCACGGCGACGCGATTCTGGTCGGGCAGCAGGTTGACGGCCGGGTTCGCGAGCGACACGTCGACGACCTGCGCGACCGTCTTCTGGTACGGGAACTTGCGCGCGACGGCTTTCTGCACGTCACCGCGCGAGAACGTGTAGTGATCGGGGATGAACGGGAACGTCGACGCGCACGCGGCAAGCGAGAGCGTCACGCCGATGGCGCCGACGGTTGCGGCGAGAAAACGGCGCCGGCCGGGCGCGCAAGGTGCGGTCATGCTGAACACTCTCCTGGTTGCGACGGCCGCGTCGCGGCCTCGAGACGCGTGAGCCACGCGAGCGCGTCGTCGCGCGACGCGCCGCACATGTCCGCGGCCGGCTGCAACCCGGAACAGCACGCGGGCCGCTCGGGGCGGCCGAAGATCCGGCAGCGGAGGTCGTCGCCGAGCTGCACGCAGCGCACGCCGGCCGGCTTGCCATCGGGCATGCCCGGAATCGGGCTGGAAATCGATGGCGCGATGCAGCACGCGCCGCAGCCCTCGCGGCACGCATGCGGCTGCGGGACATCGGCTGACGCCGGGCGGACAGGCAATTCGACGGACACTCGGCTCTCTCGAACGAACAACAAAAAACGGTGCGGCAACCGGACGCGGTGCCGGCAGCCCCACCCCGCATTGTGCCATCGCCTGCTGCGACGTTATTACACAATGCAGCCGAATCGCGCGTTTATATACTCGAAAGCATCTAAAAAGCGCGAGGTTGTCATGCGTTCCGGTTCTGCCGACACACTGTTCCGTCCCGATTTGCTAGCCAAGTACGGCGCGAACGGGCCGCGCTATACGTCGTACCCCACCGCACTGCAGTTCCGCGACGATTTCGACCCGGCCGACTATGTGCGCGCGGCGAGCGACCCCGGCGCATCGTCGAGCGAGCTGTCGCTGTACGTCCACATCCCGTTCTGCAACACCGCGTGCTTCTACTGCGGCTGCAACAAGATCGCGACCAACAACCACCGCCGCGCGCGCCCGTATCTCGACCAGCTCAAGCGCGAGATGGCGCTGCAGGCCGCGCTGTTCGATCCCGCGCGCCCGGTCACGCAACTGCACTGGGGCGGCGGCACGCCTACCTTCCTGTCCGACGACGAAACGGCCGAGCTGATGGCGGCCACGCGCGAGCACTTCGCGCTCGCGCCGGATGCCGACGCCGAGTTCTCGATCGAGATCGACCCGCGCACGGTCACGCCCGCGACGCTCGTCCACCTGCGCACCATCGGCTTCAACCGGCTGAGCCTCGGCGTGCAGGATTTCGATCCGGTCGTGCAGCAGGCGATCAACCGCATCCAGCCGCTCGCGATGACGGCCGACCTGCTCTCCGCCGCGCGCACGACGGGCTTTCATTCGGTCAGCGTCGACCTGATCTACGGGCTGCCGCACCAGACCGTGTCCGTATTCGCGCGCACGCTCGAAACGATCATCGAACTCGCGCCCGACCGGCTGTCGGTGTTCGGCTACGCGCACATGCCGCACCTGTTCAAGATGCAGCGTCAGATCGACGACGCGACGCTGCCGCCGCCGGAGGCGCGCATCGCGCTGCTCGGCCTCGCGATCGACATGCTGACGTCGGCCGGCTACGTGTACATCGGGATGGACCACTTCGCGCGGCCGTCCGACGAACTCGTGCGCGCGCAGAAGAACGGCACGCTGCAGCGCAATTTCCAGGGCTACAGCACGCGGGCGGATACCGATCTCGTCGGGTTCGGCGTGTCGTCGATCGGCAAGGTCGGCGACGTCTACGCGCAGAACGCGAAAGACCTGCCCGCGTACGGCGCCGCGCTCGATGCGGGCCGGCTGCCGATCGCGCGCGGCGTGCGGCTCACGCCCGACGACCGGCTGCGCCGCGACGTGATCACGCAACTGATGTGCAACCTCGACCTGCCGTTCTCGCATGTCGAGGCCGCGCACGGCATCCGCTTCGCCGATCATTTCGCGCGCGAACTCGACGCGCTGCGCCCGTTCGAGCGCGACGGGCTGCTGACGATCGCGGCCGACCGCCTGACGATCCATCCGGCCGGCCGGATGGTCGTGCGCAACATCGCGATGGCGTTCGACGCGTATCTCGGCCAGACGCAGCAGCAGCGCTATTCGCGCACGGTCTAGGGCCAGACGGCTCCCAGGCCACCGGCCGCACGCCAGCGGCCGGTTTGATACAGTGTGGGGCTTACGCCCCGCCAGATTCCGCACGATGCGCACCACCAAAGCGACCCACGCGGTCGAACGCCTGAAAACCCGCTCCGGCAACCCGCAATTCGCGGCCGTCGCGATGGCGGGCGGCCTGTTCTATCTCGTCGACCGCTCCGGCGGCACCACCGAGAAGCGCTGCGAGCCGCTGCCGCTCGACGAGTTCGTCAAGTTCGTCGACGAATTCGGCCCCAAAAAGCCGCGCAAGGCGAGCAAGCTCGACCTCGCGTTCGAGGCGCAGATCAAGAAGAGCAAGGGGTAAAGGTCTGTTGCAGGCCGCCTGAAGGCTTCGCAGCCGCCCCGTTTGGTACAATCACGAAGTTTCTCTATCCCCGCTGATGGCCGACCAGGCTGCGTGACCACACCATGAATATCGAAAACGCGCGTTTCAACATGATCGAACAACAGATCCGGCCGTGGGACGTGCTGGATCTCGACGTCCTGGGCCTGCTGTCGATCGTCAAGCGTGAAAACTACGTTCCGGCCGAATACCGCGATCTCGCGTTCGCCGATCTCGAACTCCCGCTGCCCGGCGGCAACAGCAAGATGTTGTTCCCGCGCGTCGAAGCACGCGTGCTGCAGGAGCTGACGGTCAAGAAGCACGAGAACGTGCTGATCATCGGCGCCGGCTCGGGCTACCTGGCTGCACTGTTCGCGCACCGCGCGCAGCACGTGACGGCCGTCGAGATCGATCCGACCAACGCGAAGTTCGCGGAAGACAACCTGCGCAACGACGGCGTGACCAACGCGGAAGTCGTCCTCGGCGACGGTTCGCGCGGCTGGGCCGGCAAGGCGCCGTATGACGTGATCTGCGTCGCGGGCGGCCTGCCCGTCGTGCCGCAGGAAATGCTCGAACAGCTGAAGGTCGGCGGCCGCCTCGCGGCATTCGTCGGCGGCCGTCCGGTGATGAAGGCACAGATCATCACGCGCATCGACGACAAGCAGTACCGCGTCGCCGACGTGTTCGAAACGTACATCGACCACCTCGTCAACGCGATCGAGCCGTCGCGCTTCAAGTTCTGAGCGACGGAGCCACCATGCAGATCCTGACGGCCGCGATGCTCGCGGAATGGCTCGGCGACAAGGCGCGCCCCGCGCCGGTCGTGCTCGACGTGCGCGAACCGTGGGAAATCGCGACCGCGCATATCGCGGGCAGCGTGTCGATCCCGATGCAGCAGATTCCCGCGCGCAGCGAAGAGCTCGACGACGAAGCGGAAATCGTCTGCGTGTGCCATCACGGGATGCGCAGCGCGCAGGTCGCGATGTTCCTCGAATCGCGCGGCTTCACGAAGCTGTACAACCTGCAAGGCGGGATCGACGCGTGGTCGCGCGACGTCGATCCGTCCGTGCCGCGTTACTGATCCTGACGGTGGCGCATCGCGCGCCGCCTCGCCGATCGGCACACCGCCGCCGGCCGCACTGATCCCCCGAACGGGCACGCATCGCGTGCCCGTTTCTCTTTTCCGCTCTGGTTAATCACTTCAGCGTCGTCTCGATGACCGACAGCGGCGCCGCGCTGCGTCCGTGACCAGCCCTGCCCGCGTGGCGCGAAGTCACGGCGCACGCCGGTTCCCGCACCGCGTGCAGGTGCAGGCACCGGAACGGGGAACCCCGACCGTGCACCATTTGCGCCCGTGACCCTGCACCGCGACGGACCGCGCATGCTGCACGACGCGTCACGCGCACCGTCCCGACGCCACGCACCGCCCCGCGCAGGCACGCCGGACGTGCATCCGCACGACTGGCACATGCCTTGCGTTACCCGTTGGCCAGCGCCTTCAAGGCGCACGCATATCCAACACGTCAAGGGGAACCCGATGAAACGTCGCAGTCTGTTGAAGTTCGGTTCGATGGCCGGCGCACTCGCGCTCGCGGGCAAGAGCCCGTTCGTTCACGCGGCCGATTCGGGCACCGGCCCGATCAAGGTCGGCATCCTGCACTCGCTGTCGGGCACGATGGCGATCTCGGAGACGTCGCTGAAGGACACCGCGCTGATGACGATCGCCGACATCAACAAGAGCGGCGGCGTGATGGGCCGCAAGCTCGAACCCGTGGTGGTCGATCCCGCGTCGAACTGGCCGCTGTTCGCCGAGAAGGCGCGCCAACTGCTCACGCAGGACAAGGTCGCGTGCGTGTTCGGCTGCTGGACGTCGGTGTCGCGCAAGTCGGTGCTGCCGGTGTTCGAGGAGTTGAACGGCCTGCTCTACTACCCGGTGCAGTACGAAGGCGAGGAAATGTCGCGCAACGTGTTCTACACGGGCGCCGCGCCGAACCAGCAGGCGATCCCGGCCGTCGAGTACCTGATGAGCGCGGAAGGTGGCGGCGCGAAGCGCTTCTTCCTGCTCGGCACCGACTACGTGTACCCGCGCACGACCAACAAGATCCTGCGTGCGTTCCTGAAATCGAAGGGCGTGAAGGACGCCGACATTCAGGAGGTCTACACGCCGTTCGGCCACAGCGATTACCAGACCATCGTCGCGAACATCAAGAACTTCTCGCAAGGCGGCAAGACGACCGTGATCTCGACGATCAACGGCGACTCGAACGTGCCGTTCTACAAGGAGCTCGGCAACCAGGGGATCAAGGCGACCGACGTGCCGGTCGTCGCGTTCTCGGTCGGCGAGGAAGAGCTGCGCGGGATCGACACGAAGCCGCTCGTCGGTCACCTCGCCGCGTGGAATTACTTCATGTCGGTGAAGAACCCGACCAACACGAAGTTCAAGGACCAGTTCGCCGCGTGGGTGAAGGCGAACAACCTGCCGGGCGGCGCGAAGCGCGTGACCAACGACCCGATGGAAGCGACCTACGTCGGCATCCACATGTGGAAGCAGGCCGTCGAGAAGGCGAAGAGCACCGACGTCGACAAGGTGCGCGTCGCGATGGTCGGCCAGACCGTCGCCGCGCCGTCGGGCTTCACGCTTGCGATGGACGGCAACCATCACCTGCACAAGCCGGTGATGATCGGCGAGATCCGCGGCGACGGGCAATTCAACGTCGTGTGGAAAACCAGGACCGCGGTGCGCGCGCAACCGTGGAGCCCGTTCATCGCGGGCAACCAGGGCAAGCCGGACATCGTCACGTCGATCCCGGCCTTCCTGCGCCGGCAGCGCGCGGCGCTCGCCTGATGCAGGGCGGTACGTCGCGCGTCACGCGCGACATACCGCTCGCACGCCGATGCCGAACCCGATGCGGTGGCCGCGCTTGCCGAGATGAGCCGCAAGCGCCCACGCATCGCCGCACGCATCCGCTTCCCCACGCCCGACAGGATTTCCCGATGCCTACACGCTTTCGCCGAGCCGCCGTCGCGATCGTCGCGTGCGCCGCCCTCGCGGGCGGGCTGCCACGCGCCGCGTTCGCGCTGACGGCGACCGATACCGCCGCGCTCGCCGGCGAAGACTTCGACGCGAAGACGACCGCGATCGAACGGCTCGCCGCCGACTCCGACCCACGCGCCGTCGCGCTGCTCAATGCGCTGTCGACCGGCGACGCGCTCGCGACCGGCGACGGCCGCCTGCTGATCCAGACCGGCGACACCGCGCACGATGCGCTCACGCAGGCCGCGACGCCGGCCGGCGACGCGCAGCCCGTGATGCTGAACAACCTGCTGCGCACGAAGATCACCGGTGCTCTGTCGGGGCTCGCGCTCGCGTCGCCCGACGTCGCCGCGCGTCGCGACGCGATCGATGCATTGCTGAAATCGCCCGACCCGGCGCTCAAGCCGATGATCGACCGCGCGCGTGCGAAGGAAACCGATCCCGCGCTGAAGCGCCGCCTCGACGCACTGTGGGCGATCGCCGCGCTGCACGATGCCGATCCGGCGAAGCGCCTCGAGGCCGTGCAGGTGGTGGCTGCACGCCAGGACCTCGACATGATCGAGCAGTTGCGCCCGCTCGTCGCGAAGAACGCCGACGGCAGCTATGCGGAGCCCGACGCGCGCGTGCGCGACGCCGCGCAGCAAGGACTCGACGCATTGCACACGCTGCAGCGCCGCGGCGAGATCGTCGGCACGCTGTTTGCCGGCCTGTCGCTCGGCAGTGTGCTGCTGCTCGCCGCGCTCGGCCTCGCGATCACGTACGGGCTGATCGGCGTGATCAACATGGCGCACGGCGAATTCCTGATGATCGGTGCGTACGCAACCTATGTCGTGCAGACGCTGATCCAGCGCTACGCGCCCGGCGCGTTCGACTGGTATCCGCTCGTCGCGGTGCCGGTGTCGTTCGTGACGGCCGCGCTCGTCGGCATCGTCCTCGAACGGCTCGTGCTGCGGCACCTGTACGGCCGCCCGCTCGAGACGCTGCTCGCGACCTTCGGCGTGAGCCTGATCCTGATCCAGGCGACGCGGATGCTGTTCGGCGCGCAGAACGTGCAGGTCGTGAACCCGTCGTGGATGAGCGGCGGCGTGACCGTGATGCAGAACCTGATCCTGCCGTACAACCGGCTCGCGATCCTCGCATTCGCACTCGCGGTGGTGTTCGTCGCGTGGGCCGTGCTGACGAAGACGCGGCTCGGGCTGTTCGTGCGCGCCGTCACGCAGAACCGCCGGATGGCCGCGTGCGTCGGCGTGAAGACCGCGCGCGTCGACGCGTATGCGTTCGCATTCGGCGCGGGCATCGCGGGCCTCGGCGGCTGCGCGCTGTCGCAGATCGGCAACGTGGGCCCCGACCTCGGCCAGAACTACATCATCGATTCGTTCATGGCGGTCGTGCTCGGCGGTGTCGGGCAGATCGCCGGCACCGTGCTCGGCGGCTTCGGGCTCGGCCTCGCGAGCAAGGCGATCGAGCCGTTCTGGGGCGCCGTGCTCGCGAAGATCGCGGTGCTCGTGATGATCGTGCTGTTCATCCAGAAACGTCCGCAGGGCATGTTTGCCCCGAAGGGCCGCAGTGCGGAGGCTTGACGTGACTTCATTCACCCACTCGTTGTCCAACCCGGCCGCCGATGCGCCGAAGCCGGCTGCCGCCGCACGCACGGAAGAGCGCTTCGCGCTCGGCCTGCCGCCCCGCCCCGCGCTGCTGTCGCGACGCGCGTGGCTCGCGCTGATCGCGCTGTGCGTCGCGATCGGCATCGGCGTGCCGCTCGCCGCGCTCGTCGCGCCCGAGTCGAGCGCGTTCCATCTGTCCGCGTACGCGATGACGCTCACCGGCAAGCTGATGTGCTACGCGATCGCCGCGCTCGCGCTCGATCTCGTGTGGGGCTACTGCGGGATCCTGAGCCTCGGCCACGGGCTGTTCTTCGCGCTCGGCGGCTATGCGATCGGCATGACCCTGATGCGCGAGATCGGCCGCGACGGCAAGTACGGCAGCGACCTGCCCGACTTCATGGTGTTCCTCGACTGGCACCAGCTGCCGTGGTACTGGAGCGGCACGCAGCATCTCGCGTGGGCACTCGCACTCGTCGTGCTCGTGCCGGCCGTGCTCGCGTGGGTGTTCGGCTTCTTCACGTTCCGCTCGCGCGTGAAGGGCGTGTACCTGTCGATCATCACGCAGGCGATGACGTTCGCCGCGATGCTGCTGTTCTATCGCAACGAGACGGGCTTCGGCGGCAACAACGGCTTCACCGACTTCAAGCGCATCGCGGGCTTTGCGATCACGTCGCCCGGCACGCGCACGGTGCTGTTGCTGCTGACGTTCGCGACGCTCGTGCTCGCGTTCATCGCCGCGCGTGCGATCGTCACCAGCAAGCTCGGGCGTGTCGTCACCGCGGTGCGCGACGGCGAGACGCGGCTGATGTTTCTCGGCTACAGCCCGCTCGCGTACAAGCTGTTCGTGTGGACCGTGTCGGCCGTGCTGTGCGGCATCGCGGGCGCGCTATACGTGCCGCAGGTCGGCATCATCAACCCCGGCGAGATGTCGCCCGGCAACTCGATCGAGATGGCGATCTGGGTCGCGGTAGGCGGGCGCGGCACGCTGATCGGGCCGATCGTCGGCGCGTTCGCGGTGAACGGTGCGAAAAGCCTGTTTACCGCGTACTTCGCCGAATACTGGCTGTTCTTCCTCGGCCTGATCTTCGTGCTCGTGCCGCTGCTGTTGCCGCGCGGGATCATGGGCCTCGTCGAAACCTTGATCGCGAAGGGGAAACGCGCATGAACGGAACGGCCCTGTACCAGTTCACGCCGCCGTCCGAAGACGAAGGGCTGGCCGTCAGCGGCACCGCATCGATGGGGCGCGTGGTGCCGCCCGGCATCGACACGTCGCACGGCACGATCCTCTACCTCGAGGATATCGAGGTGAGCTTCGACGGTTTCCGCGCGCTGAAGAAGCTGTCGCTCGCGATCGACGCGGGCGAGCTGCGCTGCGTGATCGGCCCGAACGGCGCCGGCAAGACGACGATGATGGACGTGATCACCGGCAAGACACGCCCCGATGCGGGCAAGGTGTTTCTCGGCCAGACGATCGACCTCGCACGGATGAACGAGCCCGAGATCGCGCGCGCGGGCATCGGCCGCAAGTTCCAGAAGCCGACCGTGTTCGAACAGCATCCGGTGTGGGAGAACCTCGAGCTCGCGATGCAGACCGACAAGGGCTGGCTCGCGTCGCTGCGCGCGCGGCTCGACCGCACCGCGCAGGCGAAGATCGAGGAGACGCTCGCGCTGATCGGCCTCGAGAGCCACGCCTTCCGCGCGGCCGGCGAGCTGTCGCACGGGCAGAAGCAGCGGCTCGAGATCGGCATGCTGCTGATGCAGCGCCCCGCGCTGCTGCTGCTCGACGAGCCGGCGGCCGGGATGACCGACCACGAGACGATGGAGCTCGCCGAGCTGCTGAACACGCTGCGCGGCACCTGCTCGATGATGGTCGTCGAGCACGACATGGAATTCGTCGCGGCGCTCGCGGGCGACACGGGCCGCGTGACGGTGATGGCCGAAGGCGCGGTGCTCGCGCAAGGCACGCTCGATCAGGTCAAGCGCGACGACGCGGTGATCGAGTCTTACCTTGGACGATGATGCGATGCTGAAGATCGATGCACTGAACCAGTACTACGGCGGCAGCCATATCCTGCGCAACGTGAGCCTCGCCGCCGACGACGGCAAGCTCACCGTGCTGCTCGGCCGCAACGGCGTCGGCAAGAGCACGCTGCTGCGCTGCCTGATGGGCGTCGTCACCGCGAAAAGCGGCAGCGTGTCGTGGCGCGGCACGGCGCTCGGCGCGATGCCCCCGTATGCGCGCGTCGCGGCCGGGCTCGCGTACGTGCCGCAGGGCCGCGACATCTTTCCGCGGTTGACTGTCGAGGAGAACCTGCTCGTCGGCGCCGCGAGCCGGAAGGCACCGTCGAAGGTGCCCGACCGCATCTACGACCTGTTCCCGGTACTGAAGGACATGCGTGCGCGGCGCGGCGGCGACCTGTCGGGCGGCCAGCAGCAACAGCTCGCGATCGGCCGCGCGCTGATGAGCGAGCCGCAGTTGCTGATCCTCGACGAACCGACCGAAGGCATCCAGCCGTCGATCATCCAGGACATCGGCCGCACGCTGCGCCAGCTCGTCGACGAATCGAAGATGACCGTGCTGCTCGTCGAGCAGTATTACGACTTCGCCCAGTCGATCGCCGACCGCTACTGGGTGATGAGCCGTGGCGAGATCGTCGCGGGCGGCGATGCGCACGAGATGGAAGCGAACGGTGTGCGGGAGCTGATCGCGGTGTAGCGGGAAAGGCGCCCAGGGGTGGCGTCGCGTCCGGTCAGAGATCCGGCGCCTCGCCAGGCAGCGCATGTCGGGCGCACGCCGGCGAAGCGGCGCGCCCCGGGAGCGGCGTTGCCACGCTCTGCAACGCGGGCACCGCGGCGTATATTGTTGCGGTAGCATCCTCGTTCCCCGCGCCCGTCCCCTGCTTCCCGCCGATGTCCGCCCCCGATTCCCGTGCCCCGCTGTCCCGCCCTGCCGTCGCCAAGTCGTGGCACGGCCGCCTCGAACTCGGTTTCGAGCGGCACGGCGCGCGCACGACGCTCGCGCACCGGCTGCACGACGGCCCGCTGCGCGTGCAGCGGCCGCTGTATCCGGAAGGCGATGCGATCTGCCACGCGGTGATCGTTCACCCGCCGGGCGGCGTCGCCGGCGGCGACCGGCTCGACATCGACATCGCGCTCGGCGACGGCACGCACGCCGTGCTGACGACGCCCGGCGCGACCAAGTGGTACAAGTCGAACGGGCTGGACGCGACACAGCGCATCGGCATCACGGTCGGCGAACACGCGAAACTCGACTGGCTGCCGCAGAACAACCTGTTCTTCGACGCAGCGCATGCTTCGCTCGACTTCACGGTGAAACTCGGCACGGGTGCGACTGCGATCGGCTGGGACGCGTCGCAGCTCGGCCGGCAGGCGGCCGGCGAAACCTGGTCGGCGGGCCGCGTCGCGTCGACCTCCGCGCTCGTCGATGCCGACGGCCGGCCGCTATGGACCGAACGCGCGCTGCTCGATGCGCGCGACCCGCTGCGTGACGCATTGCAGGGGCTCGCCGGCTTTCCCGCGTACGGCACGCTGTGGGCGGCCGGCGCTGCATGCGACGCCGCACTCGCCGAATCGCTCGCCGCGCGGATGCCGTTCGATGCCACGCTGCGCGCGGGCGCGACCTGCGTGACGCCGGGCGTCGTGCTCGTCCGCGCGCTGTCGACGTCGATGGAAGCGCTGCAACGCCACTTCACCGACTGCTGGCTGCATCTGCGGCCGATCGTGCACGGTGTCGACGCACGGCCGCTGCGCCTCTGGCAAACCTGAGCGCGGTCGCGCCACGCACCGTTTCGGCGCAGCGTCGCGGCGGGCGCTGCACATTGCCCATGCATCGCGCACCACGAGCGCGCATCGCACGGCGTTCCATGCACATGGCACGCGCCTTGCTGCTTACATAACCGCTACACGACGCACGCAAAACAGCGCGGTGCTACGATGACCCGCGCATTCGCATCGTTGCGCGCGCACCGATAAAAATTACGTTTTACTGAACGTTTGCCTTCATGAAACTGACTCCCCGCGAGAAGGACAAGCTGCTGATCTTCACGGCGGCGCTGCTGGCCGAGCGCCGTCGCGCACGCGGCCTGAAGCTCAACTATCCGGAGGCGGTCGCCTTCATCACCGCCGCGCTGATGGAAGCGGCGCGCGACGGCAAGACGGTCGCCGAGGTGATGCATTACGGCACGACGCTGCTCACGCGCGACGACGTGATGGACGGCGTGCCGGAGATGATTCCCGACATCCAGGTCGAGGCGACCTTCCCCGACGGCACGAAGCTCGTGACCGTCCATCACCCGATTCCGTGAGGCCCCGCATGATCCCCGGCGAAATCCTCACCGACGACGGCGAACACGTACTGAACGCGGGCCGCACGACGCTGACGCTCGTCGTCGCGAACACCGGCGACCGTCCGGTGCAGGTCGGCTCGCACTACCACTTCTTCGAAGTCAACGACGCGCTGTCGTTCGATCGCGCGGCCGCACGCGGCTTTCGCCTGAACATCGCAGCCGGCACCGCGGTGCGCTTCGAGCCGGGCCAGACGCGCACCGTCGAGCTGGTCGCGCTCGCGGGCGATCGCGCCGTCTACGGTTTTCAGGGCAAGGTGATGGGGCCGCTGTAAGCCGCGCCCCGCTCTTCAGGAACAGCACCATGACACTACGCTTGAGCCGCCGCGCGTACGCGGAAATGTTCGGGCCGACGACGGGCGACCGCGTCCGGCTCGCCGACACCGAGCTGCTGATCGAGATCGAACGCGACTTCACGACCTACGGCGAGGAAGTGAAATTCGGCGGCGGGAAAGTGATCCGCGACGGCATGGGCCAGTCGCAGCGCGTGGCCGCCGACGTGCCCGACACGATCATCACGAACGCGGTGATCCTCGATCACTGGGGCATCGTGAAGGCCGACATCGCGATCAAGCACGGCCGCATCGCGGCGATCGGCAAGGCCGGCAATCCGGACATCCAGCCGGGCGTGACAATCGCGATCGGCGCCGCGACCGAAGTGATCGCCGGCGAAGGGCTGATCGTGACGGCCGGCGGCATCGACACGCACATCCACTTCATCAGCCCGCAGCAGATCGACGAGGCGCTCGCGTCGGGCGTCACGACGATGCTCGGCGGCGGCACGGGGCCGGCCACCGGCACCAACGCGACGACCTGCACGCCGGGCCCGTGGCACATGGAGCGGATGCTGCAGGCCGCCGACGGCTGGCCGATCAATCTCGGCTTTCTCGGCAAGGGCAACGCGAGCCTGCCGCAGCCGCTCGTCGAGCAGATCGCGGCCGGCGCGATCGGGCTGAAGCTGCATGAGGACTGGGGCACGACGCCCGCCGCGATCGACAACTGCCTTTCCGTCGCCGACGACACCGACACGCAGGTCGCGATCCATACCGACACGCTGAACGAAGGCGGCTTCGTCGAATCGACGGTCGCCGCGTTCAAGGGCCGCACGATCCACACGTACCACACCGAAGGCGCGGGCGGCGGCCATGCGCCCGACATCCTGAAGGTGTGCGGCGAGTCGAACGTGCTGCCGTCGTCGACCAACCCGACGCGCCCGTACACGATCAACACGCTCGACGAGCATCTCGACATGCTGATGGTGTGCCATCACCTCGATCCGTCGATCGCCGAGGATCTCGCATTCGCCGAATCGCGGATCCGCCGCGAGACGATCGCGGCCGAGGACATCCTGCACGATCTCGGCGCGCTGTCGATGCTGTCGTCCGATTCGCAGGCGATGGGCCGCGTCGGCGAGGTGATCATCCGCACGTGGCAGACCGCGCACAAGATGAAGGTGCAGCGCGGCGCGCTGCCGGAAGACAGCACGCGCAACGACAACTTCCGCGCGAAGCGCTACGTCGCGAAGTACACGATCAACCCGGCGCTCACGCACGGCATTGCGCACGAAGTCGGCTCGATCGAGCCCGGCAAGTGGGCCGACCTGGTGCTGTGGGAGCCGGCGTTCTTCGGGATCAAGCCGTCGATGATCCTCAAGGGCGGGATGATCGCGATGGCGCAGATGGGCGACCCGAACGCGTCGATTCCCACGCCGCAGCCGGTCCACTATCGTGAGATGTTCGCCACGCGCGGCGGTGCGCTCGCGCGCACGTCGCTGACCTTCGTGTCGCAGATGGCCGCCGATGCAGGCATCGCGGAACGCTACGGCCTCGCGAAGCGGATCGTGCCCGTGCGCAACTGCCGCAACGTGACGAAGGCCGACATGATCCACAACGCGTGGCGCCCGTCGATCAGCGTCGACCCCGAAACCTACGACGTGATCGCCGACGGCCAGTTGCTCACCTGCGAGCCGGCCACGGTGCTGCCGATGGCGCAGCGTTATTTCCTGTTCTGACCTGATTGCCGGTTTTCGACTCATGCGCACCCTCGACAAACGCATTGCCCCGAACGTGAAACTCGCCGCGTCGCTCGTCGCGCGCGCGCCGACGCTCACGCTCGCCTACGACGCCCGCTGCAAGAGCCGCCTCGCGGCGACGCTCGACACCGGCGAGGACGTCGCGGTCCTGCTGCCGCGCGGCACGATCCTGCGCGACGGCGACGTGCTCGTCGCCGACGACGGCGCGCTCGTGCGCATTGCCGCGGCGCCCGAGACCGTGCTGCGCGTGCGCGCCGCCGATCCGCTCACGCTGATGCGCGCCGCGTACCACCTCGGCAACCGTCACACGCCGGTCGAGATCGGCGACGGCTACCTGAAGCTCGAAGCCGACCCGGTGCTCGCGGACATGCTGCGCCGGCTCGGCACGCAGGTCGAGGAGACCCTCGCACCGTTCCAGCCGGAAGCCGGCGCGTACGGCGGCGGACACAAGCACGGGCACGACGCGACGTTCGCCGAGGATTACGCGCTCGCGCAGCAGGTGTTCGGCGAGCATCACGGCCACGCGCATTCGCACGACCACGACCACGACCACGACCACGACCACGACCATCAGCATGGTCCCGGTTGCGCGCACGGCCACGGCCATGACCGCCACTGAACTCGTCGCGCTGCTGCACCTTGCATCGCCGGCGCTGCCGATCGGCGCGTACAGCTATTCGCAGGGGCTTGAAGCGGCGCTCGACGCGAACCTGATCCACGATGCCGATACCGCACGCGACTGGATCGCGAGCGGCCTGACCGACGTGCTCGCGCACGGCGAGCTGCCGTTCCTCGCGCACCAGCTCGCGCGCTGGCACGCGCACGACACGCCGGCGCTCGTCACCGAGAATGTGTGGTTCATCGCGAGCCGCGAATCGGCCGAACTGCGCCGCGAGACCGAACAGATGGGCTGGTCGCTCGCGCAGCTGTGCGCGTCGCTCGAATGGGGTGATGCCGCGCGCCGCGCGACGCTCGCGGCGATGACGCCGATCGCGCTGCCCACCGCGTTCGCGTACGCAGCCGCCGCGCACGACGCAAGCGCCGACGCCGTGCTCGCCGCGTATGCATTCGGCTGGGTCGAGAACCAGACGTCCGCCGCGCTGAAGGCCGTGCCGCTCGGTCAGCTCGCCGGGCAACGCATCATCGTCGCGCTGCGCGGCGCGATCGACGCAGCCGTGCGCCGCGCGCTCGCGACGCCGCCCGACGCCGTCAACACGTTCGCGCCGCAGCTCGGCATCCTGTCCGCGCGGCACGAAACCCAGTATTCGCGGTTGTTCCGCTCCTGAACCCGACGCTTATCCGCCATGAACGCACCTGCTCCCTCCTCCGCCCGCCGCACGAAGAAACTGCCGCCGCTGCGCGTCGGCATCGGCGGCCCCGTCGGCTCCGGCAAGACGACGCTGCTCGAAATGCTGTGCAAGGCGATGCGCGACCGGTACGACCTCGTCGCAATCACCAACGACATCTACACAAAGGAAGACCAGCGGCTGCTGACGGTCGCGGGCGCGCTGCCCGAGGAGCGCATCATGGGCGTCGAGACGGGCGGCTGCCCGCACACGGCGATCCGCGAGGATGCGTCGATCAACCTCGAGGCCGTCGACCGGATGCTGTCGCGCTTCCCCGACGCCGACATCGTGTTCATCGAATCGGGCGGCGACAATCTCGCGGCGACCTTCAGCCCCGAGCTGTCGGACCTGACGATCTACGTGATCGACGTCGCGGGCGGCGAGAAGATTCCGCGCAAGGGCGGCCCCGGCATCACGAAGTCCGACCTGCTCGTGATCAACAAGACGGATCTCGCGCCGCTGGTCGGTGCGAACCTCGACGTGATGGCGTCCGACACGAAGAAGATGCGCGGCGAGCGGCCTTACGTGATGACGAACCTGAAGGCGCTCGAAGGCGTCGCGGACGTGATCGCGTTCATCGAGAAGAAGGGGTTGCTGACGGTCTGAACGGCGTGGCGGCGCCATACGGTGCCGCCACGCGTGCTCATGGCGGCATTGCGCCGCCTTCGCCTAGTCGTCGGAAGCGTCCTGCGCGTCCTGCAGCGTGCGCACGCCACGCTCGGCGGGCGGCAGCAGTGCCGCGAGCACGTCGACCGTGCGTGCAGTCGCGCCGCGGTGACGCGACGCGAATGCGGCGCCGGCCGCGCCCATCGCGATGCGCCGCGCCTTGTCGGCGAACAACGCGTCGAGCACGTGCGCGAGATCGAGCGGATCCTCGACCTGCAGCGCGGCGCCGGCCGCAACCGCATCGGCGGTCGCCTGCGTGAAGTTGAACACGTGCTTGCCGATCAGCACCGGCACGCCGACCGCGCACGCCTCGATCAGGTTCTGGCCGCCGAGCGGCAACAGGCTGCCGCCGATGAACGCGATGTCGGCCGCCGCGTAATACGCGCCGAGCTCGCCCATCGAATCGCCGAGC